>PLSG01000478.1 GCA_003164155.1 Parachlamydiaceae bacterium
CCACAGCTACACTCCAGCGGTGTCGCTGGGCGTGCGGGGAATCGTCACCATGGATGTAGAAGTGCATGACGCAAAAACAGATCTGCATTCTGGTTTTGCCGGAGGACTGGTCTACAATCCCTTGCATGCCTTAGTCGAACTATTGGCCAAGCTGCGGGACAAATCGGGCAAAGTGGCCATTCACGGCTTTTATGACGATGTCGAAGAGCTGAGCTTTGCCGACCGCAAGCTCATCTCTTTCGATTTCGACGATGAAAATCACTTTAAAATTTTTGGCACAAAGGCCTTGGGAGGAGAAAAAAAGTATTCCCCATTAGAGAGGACCTGGGTCCGTCCCACTGTGGAAATCAACGGCATTTGTGGGGGATATCACGGCCCAGGCTTTAAAACGGTCATTCCAGGCAAAGCCTATGCCAAAATTTCTTGCCGTTTGGTGCCAAATCAGGATCCGGAGAAAATTGGAGCCTTGGTAGCGCAATTTCTTAAAGACAATGCTCCGGAAGGCATTTCGGTAGAGGTTCATCTCCATCCAGGACACGGCAAAGCCGTCAGGGCCTCTCCCACTTCAAACGCCATCCAAGCCTTCGCCAAAGCCTACAGTGAAGTATTTAGCACCCCTTGCAAATACATCATGTCGGGAGGTTCCATCCCCATCGCCGCCCAGCTGGCTGAAACCAGCAATGCCAACATCGTATTGATGGGTCTTGGCCTGCCTGACGACCAGATTCACGCCCCTAATGAACATTTTGGCGTAGACCGCTTGGAAAAAGGATTTTTGATCATCACCCGTGCATTAGAAATATTGGGCAATTTCTACACAAAGTAAGGAAATATGCATATGCTTATGGATAAAAAATGAGTGAAATAACCGCCTGGATACTCTTCAACCTCTTCATTTTATGCATGCTGGCCCTAGACTTAGGAGTTTTCCATAGGCAAAAGCATGTAGTGAGCATGCGAGAAGCGGCCATTTGGAGCTGTATCTGGGTGGCTCTCTCTTTGCTATTTGCCCTAGGCGTTTACTACCGCAGCGGATCCGAAGCCTCGCTTAACTTTTTGGCGGGGTATCTGATAGAGCTCTCGCTCAGTGTGGATAATCTGTTCGTCTTCTTGCTGATCTTTAGCTATTTCAAGGTCCCCGAGAACTACCTGCACAAGGTGCTTTTTTGGGGAATCGTCGGGGCCATCGCCATGCGGGCCCTCTTCATTTTTTGCGGGATAGCCTTAATCGCCTATTTTCATTGGATGTTCTATCTGTTCGGGGCATTCTTGGTGTTCACGGCCATCAAATTGGCCTTTGAAAAAGAAAAAAAAATGGAGCCCGAAAAGAATCCCTTGGTCGTCCTACTCAAACACTTTATACCTGTGACTGCGACCTATGTAGAAGATAAGTTTTTTGTGAAAAAGGACGGAGTCACTATGGCTACGCCCCTTTTTCTCGTGCTGATTGTAATTGAGACCACCGACATCATATTCGCCGTGGATTCTATTCCGGCCATTTTAGCCATTACTTTGGATCCTTTCATCGTCTATACGTCAAATATGTTTGCCATCTTGGGACTGCGTTCGCTATTCTTTCTCTTATCGCGCATGATGCAAATCTTCCACCACATCCATTACGGCTTGGCGGCCATCCTCTTGTTCATCGGATTCAAAATGCTACTCGCCGACTTCTTCAAAGTCCCCATACCGGTGACACTCGGCGTAATAGCCGCTTTGCTCGGCATATCCATCATCGCCTCTATCTTGGACCCTAAAGATGAGGGACAGAAAAACTTGTAATTTCAGGCCTCAAGAGAAACACTCTTCGCCATTTCATTTCTTTCTAATTTTTTTAACCGTCTTTCAAGCTCAGCTACTCTTGCTTCCAAAATAGCCTTGTCTGTCGACATAGTGTTTATGTAGCTGAAAAACGATGAGGCAATTACTCCAACCACGGCGTATTCTCCTTTGCTCCATTTTTCGGATGCACGCCCTCCCTGCAAGTTTTGAGTGCTGAATGTGCGCAAAGGAGCAGTTCTCACGGTCTGCCACGTTAAAGGAGGTAGGCGCCTACGAAACGCGGCCGGTCGCATGGCCATAGGCCTTCGACAATAAAGGATGCGTGAAGTTGAATTAAATGGGGAAATAAAACTGGACATACTCAACCTCTAGCATTAGATATCTATTGAAGTTAGAAATGGAGAGAAAAGGATTTTAGCACCCTAAATTTTTTATTCAAAGGGAAATCTCCCAAATCTTGACTTTTATGAATTGTGGGGCTATCATGATCGGCATTTTAGCGAATTTGTCATATGACATAGGCTATAGCCACGAGTATTGATAACTGAAATGAAACATGCCCGAATTTTCCACTACATGGGCAGCATAAAGAGGCGATCTGCTGACCATGAAAAAGTGCCTTGAATTGCATTTAGCAGACATTTCCATTGAAGAGGCATTATTCGATTTTATCCAGAAGCAATTTCACTTTGAAGCCGCCACTATTACTCCTTTAAGAGGGTATTCTAATCAAAACTACTGCATCAAAGATACAGATTGCCGGGAATATATATTGCGCATAGCGCGGCCAAACCGCAGCTATGCAAGCTTACTGGCTGAGGAGCACGTATTGCAGCAGTTAAAACAAAATGGCGTAGCTAACATACCGGTGCAGGTGCACCAGGCTTGCGATCTTTTATCCATACAATATAAAGGGCGGCGCCATTTCATACATTTGTTTGAAAAAATTCCCGGTGAAATTGAGGGCTTTTGGTGGCAGCCATGTAGTATCCCTAAGGTGCAGCAGCTTTTTGAGCTGCTTGCCGTATTGCATGATGAAATGGCTGTCGCGCCTCCTCTGCCGGGCTACAAACCGGCCAAGTATGCTTGCCAGTTACCCGCCATGCATTCGGCTCAGCTTGCCAAAACAGATACAGGTCTTTACGTAATGCGAAACTGGGCGCTATTCAGCAAGATGGCATATCGCATACAGCAGGATATGGCACATTATTTTCCCTGGGGACAGGCGCGTTACCAATGGATACATGGCGATATACAACTGGAAAACGTGTTGTTTGAATCCGCGCGCCTAACAGCTTTTCTCGATTTTGAATTAGTCAGCTGGGATGCGTGCGAAAGAGATGTGATCTTGTCGGCCTTTAGAGTGTGCAAAGAAGGCAAGACAGATGCTCCCTTTCATTACGACAAAGCGCGTTTTCCCATCATTTGAGAAGGCATATACAGCTAATGCCTCACAAAAAATTATTATGCAGCAGGTGTTGCGCGTCCCTGTCGAGATATCTGATAATCAACCCGGGGCTAATCTACTTTTCTCTGCCAGAAAACCTCCTTCCAAAACGAGAGGACTTTTCATTACGCGCGCGCAGCCTTTCCATTGGGGGCATGCCGCAATTTTAAAAACGATCAGTCAGGATATGGAAGAAGTCATCATCGTAATTGCCATGGCCAATCAATCGCATACGCTCGCGAATATAGCCACGGCAGGTGAAAGGCTGGCTATGCTGCTTCCTTATCTGCAAGAGGCCACGCCGCAGCGCTATTACCTGGCCGCGATGCCCTATAGCGATTTTTCTATGGAAAATTTCTATGAGCTCGAATACCTGCTGCCCGCCTTTAATGCGGTATATACGCATAACCCCAATGTAGAGGTGCTAGCCCAAAGCGCCCACTATCCTGTTAGATCATCTTTTGTCGGGAACGGGATAAGCAGCTCTTTGATCAGGGAGTGCCTGCGCAAAGAAGAACCTTTTGCAGACTACGTCCCAGGAAATGTTTTCGAGTTCATCAATCAGTCAGGCATAGCTGAGCGGCTTAAAAAACTGCATAAGCTGGAAAATAGAAAGGTTAGATAGGGAACAGCATGTGTGGAATAGGCGGCCTTTTATTTTCTACGGAAAACCGAGCGGCCCTCGGGCGGAAGATGTCGGCAATCAATGCTTTGCAAAGGCATCGGGGACCGGACGGGCAATTTTTCCTGGTGCTCGACCAACACGCCTTTTGCCATCAGCGGCTGGCTCTGTTAGATGCGGAGGGCGGCCAGCAACCCTTTAGGGATAGAGAGGGAAGGTATATCATGGTATACAACGGAGAATTGTATAATTATTTGGAGCTGAAGAAAAAACTCAATGGAAAGTACCAATTCGTCACAAACTCCGACACCGAAGTAGTGCTCGCTGCTTTTATAGTCTGGGGAGAAGCCTGCCTGCAGCAATTCAATGGCATGTTCGCCTTCCTTATTTGGGATACACATACCGCCACTGCTTTTGCTGCGCGCGATCCCTTGGGCGTGAAACCATTTGTGTATCACCAGCACTTAGGTACTTTTATGTTTGCTTCTGAACTGAAAGCTTTGCTGTCGGTAGTCAATATGCAACTTGAGATAGATCCATACCTCCTGGCAGAGTATGTCATTGCACCCTATTTCAGCGGAGGAAGCTCTCAGGCTATCTTTAAAAACATCCACTACCTGGAGCCCGGCAGCTCCTTGCGCATCGATGGGCAGGGAATTTATCTGCAAAAATATTACAGCTTCAACTGGAAACGAACCGCCGCAAATGAAAGGGAGCTGGTTGCCTCCACAGCGCAAGCTCTCGAAGAAAGCGTGCAGCAGTCCTTAAGGGGCGATACACCTGCAGGAATTTTTCTCAGCGGAGGATTGGATTCTTCCTTGATCGCGGCTATTGCCGCGCAACACGCCAAAGAGGCGCCTGCAGCTTTCTCCATAGCTTTTGACAAACATGCCGATATCTATTTTGACCCGGCAACGATTGTCAATTCCGACGATTTGCCCTTTGCGGCAGCTTTAGCCAAGCAGCTAGCGCTGCCTTTCCACAAGGTAACCCCCCAAGACAACTCTTTGACGCACACGTTGATACAGCTGGCTGAAATCAACGACCGTATCCCGGCATGGGAACAGGAGTTTTCACAGCACTTTTTAGCGCGCGCTGCGGCCACGCAGTTAAAAGTCGTTTTGGTGGGTGACGCCGCTGATGAAACGCATTATGGCTATTTCTTTCTGTTAAATGCAGCGATAAACCGCAGCCCCATGAGTTTGCTCAATTTATTCGGCGGCGAAAAAAGAATGGACCTGCTAGCCCCCCCGTTGCGCCAGCATCTGCAGTCCTTGTCCTATTTTGATGAGCTATACCAAGGCGTCGCCAAACAGGCCGGTTTTGATTTCTCCAAAGGGGGCGAAGAAAGCATACTTGCTATGAGCGCCTTAGTGAATAGACGGTGGCTTGGGCGGCTATTACATAACGGAGATATACACACCATGCATTATGGAGTGGAGGCCAGGGTGCCCTTTGCCAACCGCAATCTGCTCGATGTGGCCAGCCAAGTATCTCCGCAGCTGGGCTTTAAAAATGAAGTAGAAAAAAGCATCTTGCGCCAAGCCGCAGCAAAATGGCTGCCGCCGCACTATTGCTCCAGGAAAAAATCGGCGCTGCCTCGAGACCCCCGTCTAGGAAAAGCCTACCAGTCCATATTGAGGACACTATTGGTTGGCGAGAATGGTTTTATCGATGCATTTTTGTATCGGCCAGCCCTTGCGGCATTGTGCGACTTAGAGGCGATTAGTGAAAACGACCGCATGCAACTGTTTAATATGATTTGCTTAATCTATTGGGGAAGACGTTATGCCAAATAACAAGATCTTATTTGCCCTCATACCAGAAAAAGGACATATCAATCCACTGATCGGAGTGGCACAGCATCTGCAAGCTGCCGGTTATGAATTGGCTTTTTTTGCTCAAACAGATATCTCAGAGCAATTGAACAAAGCGGGATTGCCTCAAAATGTGTATACGGGAGCCCCCTCGACCAACAGCGATAAGGATTTCATTACTCGGGGAAAAGCATTTGTGGAACAGCTGAAAAATAAGCCCTGGCTGCGCAATTGGATCAAAACATTGCTGATCGATGCTGTGCCCTTGCAGTTGAAGCTCATAGAGGCGGCAGCTTTGCACTTCCAGCCTGCATTGATCGTCACAGATCCTATGATCTATGCCTCGGCTATTGCGGCACACAGGTTAAATATTCCATGGGCGGGCATCTCCTCCTCCTTAAATCCCGTTACACCGTCAGCTTGGCAGTGCGAGCTCACCCATACACTGGACACCCTTGACGCCCCCCGAAAAGCACTTTTTCAAAGCTATGGCTTAAAACCCCGCTTCAAAGTAAGCGACGCTATCTCTCCGTGGTTGAACATTGTATTCTCAACCGAAGCTTATATATCCCGAGAACTATCTGAAAACGACTTTTCCTTCTATGCTGGACACAGCTTCCCCTTGCACAGCAGAGGGGACGAAACAGACTTTCCCTTTCATCGCCTGATCCCCGGCACAAAGAAGGTGTACATGTCTTTGGGAAGTCAAATCTATTACCATCCTCATCTGTTTTCAGCAATTGCCCAGGCATTACTTGAAAAAGACATTCAATTGATCTTTTCCCTC
>PLSG01000515.1 GCA_003164155.1 Parachlamydiaceae bacterium
ACCCATTTGCGATCGCTCAACCGCGGGAGCTTTCGCGCAGGCCAAACACATCAATTCTACCTTGACAGTGTACTAGATTGCAAATCTGAATCGCTGCTAAACCGACGCTGCTTGAAGCTGCAGGGATGACTACATAGTCACCTTGTTTGATGGCCGCAATATCCACAAGAGCTCCATAAGCAGTTAAATACTGCATCCAGGCTGCGGCGGCTTCTTCAAAAGAAAGTGAAGGAGGATGTTTTACTACATATTGAGCTGGTACAGTCGCAATTTCCCCATAGACACCATGTTCTCCTTGATCTATCCCGGGCATTACACTGACCATGTCCCCAAGCGCAAATCCGGTGACTCCCGATCCAAGCGCTTCGACCACCCCCGAAGCTTCATAGCCCAGCCGCGAAGGTAAATGTGCTTGGGAAAGATAATTGCCTGATCGAAACATAGACTCTGCACGGTTGAGCCCTAAAGCTTTTACTTTGATTCGAATCTCTCCTGGACCAGGTGGAGGAACCACCTTATCTTCTATTTGCAACACTTCCGGGCCCCCAATTTTATGAAAATAGACAATGCGCGACATAGATTTTCTCCTATTTTTTGTTTGTACCATTAATGGCTTAAAATAAATGGGACTATTTCAAAAAAGACCAACGCAAGGTAGCAACTTTGCTGCTACCAACTTAAACAATGGCTTAAATTGCCATTCTAGGCTTGATAAATCTTCAATTTTACCCCATTAATTCTATGACCAGCTATTTGCCATTATCAGACAAAGAAATTGCCGCAAAAGAGCACATAGAACTCAAAAAAAAAGAAGCAAAGGTATGGTTTGGTTTCTACAAGATTCAGATCCAGAAGCTCGTTTTCAGTGGCAAATCAAATTTCGACATAAATACATGGAAAGGGAAAAATATTTTATACATCCATTTCTTTGCGCCTTTGCGTTTATTTTTTTAAAAATCACATGACCATAAGCTCATTGAATGTGACTCTAAAGACAAACAGTTTCAATAACTTACACTAAGTTGACACCATTGCCACTGGCCGTGCCCCTAATTTTTTAGAATCCCAATTTTTTTAGAACCCCTAATTTTTTCTGATTTGCAATTGAAAGTTCCTTAGCTTATAACAAAAAAAGCAACTAGCTAATGGCAAAAGGCGAACTTATGAAAGATCGAGATTCCCAAAAAAGGGCTTTGACACCCACGACCGAGGATTTTATGGCCAAGGATTTGGCAGAAAATGGGGAGTTTAAGCCCAGAGCCTATATGCGCAGATTAGAGGGCAAAGTAACCGTCTTGACGGGTGGTGGCGGCTCCCTTGGGTATGCCATTGCCGAAAAGTACTTGGAAGAGGGCGCGCAGATTGTCTTAACTGGCCGCACATTGGAACACCTGCAACAGGCCATGCACAAACTGCTCGCGGATAATCCCGCATCCAGTGGACGAGTGCATATCGCCGTTTTGGATGGAGCCTGCCCGGATTCTTTGAGAATGGGAGCAGAGCAGATCTACCGCCAAGTGGGTCCCATTGATATTTTGATCAACAATGCCGGTTCAGTTGGTCCAAGACAGCAATTGGCCAACATCCCCTTGTCAGAAAGCGATCTAAACGAACTTATGGCGGTGTATGGAGTCAGTGAAAATGAAACGCTTGGCCAAGCTGTGGGGTCTTTGCTGGGCAGTGCCTGGTATACCACACTGGCCTTCTTGCCCTATCTAAATAGAGGGGCCAGCGTGATCAATATCTCGACAATATTTTCCAAGTCTGAATACTATGGGCGCACGGCCTACGTCGTGCCCAAAGCGGGACTGAACGCTCTCACGCAGATGTTAGCGTGCGAACTTGGCCACGATTGCCGCGGACTGCGCATCAATACCGTGTTGCCTGGGCCCGTGGAGAGCGAGCGCATATACAAAGTCTTTGCGGCCATGGACAAATTGAAAAACGCCCCTGAAGGCACCACTAGCGAAGAGGTCGTGTCTCATATGCTTTTGCAGTACCCTTCCACAGGCTCTTTTTATTTGTCAAAAAAGGAGATCACAGACACGATCCTTTTTCTTGGATCGGACGAGAGCACTGGCTATTCAGGACACGAATTCCAAGTCACACATGGACTTCAGGTGCCTGCATGGCATTCGGAAGTCATTGCCCAGCCGGATCTCAAAAATGTCAATATCCAAGGAGAACTGATTTGGATTGTAGCCGGTGAGGATGCACAAGAAGCATGCGAGCTGTGTGAAAAGTACCAAGCTCTGGGAGCCCAGCTTCTGGTCACCTTTCGCCATGCGCAGGCTTTGCAAAACAATCGGCACCGCTTTGCCCATTTCTGCGGGTTGAAATCGCCCTATGAAAACTTCCAAAGCCTGGGTGTAGCTGATCCCTTTCAGGCAGAGCATTGGTCTCACTGGCAAAGAGAATTTGCGCGCATCCAGCACTTTCCAAGAGCCATCTTAGTCCTCTGCAGCGGAGTGTCTGACAAATATGGATCGTCTATCTTATCTCAAGAAAACGTGGAAGCTTTTTTAAATGGCGAATTTTGTGAAGTTATCGCCATATCTAGGCAGCTAGACCGCCTCATGCAGGCCCTTGACTCCGTCTTGCCCTTTGATCCCTCCATCATCTATCTTAGCGATCCAGGATCCGTTGTAAAAGGAGAAGCCTGTGCCTTTCCGCGGATACTTTCCGCGGGCATCCAGCAGCTAATCCGCGTATGGCGCAATGAAGTGGCCTGGATGGAGAAATCTGCTGGACGCACTACCTCTTTGAATATCTATCAGATCATCCGCTTCGAAAATCACAGCGCCTACAATTTGGAATTTTCCGCGGAATGGGCCCTTTTTTTAGCATGCGTATCGAATCATTTTGCTGCTCCCCTTAAGGAAATCGACGTTATCCTCTCTCCTTCCCTGCAGACATTTAGTTCAGATCCCCATATCAGCCCCGTGATGGAATATCACCGCCTGCATGAAGACTGCGTCGCTCTGATCACAGGAGGAAGCGAGGGGATCGGCGCGGAGATTGGGCGGCAGCTGGCTCTGGCTGGAGCCAAGGTGGTGCTGGCCTCCCGTTCCTTGGAAAAGTTGACCAAGAAAAAAGAGAGCATCATTCGCGAGCTCACCGAATCGGGATTTAGCCAGGCTGAAAGCCGAGTGGCCATATTCCCAAACTGCGACGTTAAGGATCTGGCGGTGTTGGAGGGGTTGATAGAAAAGGTCATCTTGCAGTTTGGACGGATAGACTACATCGTCAATAATGCCGGTATAGTTGGGGCAGAGGAAATGATCGTCGACTTATCGCTCGAGAGCTGGAATGAGACGCTGATTGCAAATTTAATTTCCAATTACGCCTTAATTATCCACGCTCTGCCCACTTTAAAGCAGATGGAGTTTGGGCATATTTTAAACATCAGCTCTCACTTTGGAGGTACGCGGGGTGTCTCCGTCCCCTATCCCAATCGTGCAGACTATGCCGTTTCAAAAACAGGCCAACGCTCTCTCGTAGAAGTGTTAGCCCAATTCATTGGACCTGATATCCAGATCAATGCCATAGCTCCTGGTCCTGTAGAGGGCGCCAGGCTACGCGGCTCGACAGACAAGCCTGGACTTTTTATGCGCCGTGGCAAACTGATCTTACAAAATAAGCTTTTGAATGTGCTATATACGGAAGTGGTCAAAGAGCAACAAGCCGGCCATGATTTGAGTGCACTTTTAGAACTACTGGCGCAAAATGATCATACCCAAATTATGGCTTCTCAATCAATTTCAAAATCCTTTAAAGCAGCTTTGGAAGCTCTTTCAAAGCGCATTCCACAAGGGGCTAATCCTACAACAGAGCCTATTCCCATTTTAAATTTGGATTTATTCGGTAAACTTCTCAAACGCCTGAAATGCGCCAAGATCCTTTCAAATAGGCCCCAAAATGGGTATCTGCAAAGAAATGACTTCGACGAGGACTTACTTTTAAAGACATTCGTCGTGCGCGACGCTCCCATTTATTCAGAAGAAGATGTGCAGCGCTATGCCCAAACTATTGAAGCCGATATTCTCAAGATCAGCGCTTTGCAAAAACTGCCCACCGAAGAAGAAGTTGGCCGGGACATCATCCTCTTTTTAGCCAATCATACCATATCTGGGGAAACATATTACCCTTCTTGCGGCCTCAATCTAGCCAGACTTCCCCGCGAAACGTCGAAGAAAGCGCTTCCCAATCTGTCTATAGATGAGCCTTCAGCCGACCGCATAGTGCTGATTTTGGGAAATACTATGTTTGAACATATGGCTCAGCTAGCCGCAAAATGCCTCAAAAGATTCCCCGCTGCGCAAAGCCATGCACAACCCAATCCGCCAGCAGATGCACAGCGCCAAAAGGTGGTGATTGTGTGCGGGTCTAAAGACGGTGGAGAACAGCTGCAGCGCGCCCTAAGCGCTTTTGACTTGCCAGAAGACGGCCAAGGCGTGGTCATAAAAATCGCCGAGTTAAATTCTTCGACATTAAACCACACCATTGATGGCATCTTAGATCAATGCGGAAATCCACAGCTCATCGTCAGCTTTCCATGGGGTAAAATCCCCACTTTCCCCCTATTAGAGGGATGTGAATGGGAATCCTTGCCCTCGACACAGGCCTTTCAGGAAATAATTTCACAGCAGATCACAAGTCATTTCTCGGTCATCAAACGCGCTTCGCTCATCGATAGATCGAAGACAGTAGTGGTAACTGCTGAGGTAGCTGAAAAAGCCAATTCGCTGCATAGGGCTTTTGCAGAATTTGTGCGCACGAGCCTGCAAACCTTGGTTATGACGGCCAATATTGAAGGCTCTAGAATAGTTCATCAACCTTCATTTCATCAGATTGATCCAGGCACATCTGCCGGCAAGCTTTGCGACATGATATTAACGCAAGTGGATTATGATTACGCTTCCCACCCCCCGGAGGGGGGGCATCTGCAAGCCCAGGGTGTACGCTGCCGCGAGGGCGGCAAGTGAACCCTGGGTAAAGTATAAAAAGATATAAAGTCCCGGAGGGGCGACATCTGAACAATCAAGATTTGAAGAATTGTGGCGGATTTGTAAATTCTAAATTTGCCAAAATTTGTATTTAAAGGTTCGCTAGATAGATATCGCCCCTCCGGGGCTTTATATCTTTTTATACTACCCAGGATTCACTTGCCGCCTTTGCAGTGACGTTCACCCTGGGCTTGCAGATGCCACCCCTCCGGAGTTTAGAAGGCACAAATTGGGGAACAGCTCGAATAGTTTAGCTTTTAAGCGTATTGTTGAAAAATAATGATAAAAAGATACCGAATCCTGCGGCTTATTCAGGAAAAAAGTGCTTGAATCTGCAAATTCTATCTTGCAGTGTGCTACTCCTTGTAACCTAAACCCNNGGGTTTAGGTTACAAGGAGTAGCACCTTAAGTTATTAACTGGAGGCTGACATGGTTAAAGCTAACACAATACTCACTAGGCAGGACTGGGAAACACAGCGCCAAAGCGCCCAAAAAGATCCCGGAAAGTTTCATGGCGATATAGCCAAACGGGAAATCTTTTGGTACGCCAAGGAATTAGACGCCTGGGTAAAGCAGGTGCAGCGCCACGAAGGCCTTATGTGGGTGGGGATTGATGCGAAAACCGGCAAGATATTATCGCATGTCCCTCTTTCAAAGGATTATACACCCTGGCAGTGCAGCTTCAATGAGGCGCATCCCCCTTTTTATGGCTGGTTTGAAGGAGGCTTTACCAATGCTTGCTTCAACGAAGTCGATGCGCATGTCATTGCAGGGCGCGGGGCTGAGATCGCCTTCATCTTCGAAGGCGATCGCTGGGACTCCACCCTAAACTCCGGCCGCGGAGGCTCGGTAAATCAGCAATTTATCACTCGCAAGCAGCTGCTATGGGAGGTTGTCAAGCGCGCAGAAGTTTTGCGCCGCCTGGGATTGCAGACGGGCGATCGCATAGCCATCAATATGCCCAACATTTTGGAACAGATATTCTTCACCGAAGCCGCCAAACGCTTGGGCATTATCTATACTCCTGTTTTTTCAGGATTTAGTGCCAAAACGCTTTCAGATAGAATTCACGATGCCGGGGCCAAAGTAGTCATCACCTCCGACGGGGCTTACCGCAATGCCCAAGTGGTTAACTTTAAAGAGAACTTCACCGACAAAGCTTTGGACAGCTATATTCCCGCGGCGGCAGCCTTGGAAAGGCTGGCCAAAATCTTGGAAGATATACCCGAGGTCAACTCAGCAGCTGCCGACGAGATCGTGAAAACAGCCTCGGCGGCTTTTAAAGGGGAAATCACCCTGGAGCCTTCCGACCTGATGAGGATCGTAGGAAATGCCATAGAAGCTGTTTCTCAAAAGATTTCCACGGGATTTTCTGCTTGGAACGCCGCGGCAAAATCAAAAACGCGCATAGCCATTGCCGAAGCATTGGTACAGCCGCTTAAGCGCGTGGAAAAGGTGATCGTGGTCAAGCATGTGAACATTGATAATTTAGCGTGGAATCCTGCCAGAGACCTTTGGGCGCATGAACTTGTGGAAGCAGCCGCCAAGGATCTATTGCAGGCGATGAAAAAAGAATGCGCCGCACAAACCGAAGAAGAGCTGTTGGCCCTTTCGGATGAACAGTTTATCCAAGCCATTTATTCCACTATTCCCGCCGTGCCGGTGGAGTCCGAATTTCCGCTGTTCATCGTCTACACCAGCGGCAGCACGGGCAAGCCCAAAGGCATCGTGCACGTGCATGGAGGATATGTAGCGGGCATTGCCCACACTATGCGCATCGCCTTTGACATACCTGAACGCCCTTTTCCCGAAGATCCAATAAATCTGCCAGAGCAAAAAGATGTCATTTACGTAGTGGCCGATCCAGGCTGGATAACCGGGCAGTCGTACATGATCAGCGCTGCTTTGACGACTGCCACTACCAGCATCATCGCCGAAGGATCCCCTCTTTTTCCCCACGCAGGCTGTTTTGCCAGCATTATCGAAAGACACCACGTAACGGTCTTTAAAGCCGGCTCCACTTTTCTAAAGGCTGTAGCGGCCGATCCGCAGAATATCCTCGATGTAGAAAACTACGACCGCTCAAGTCTGCGAGTGGCCTCGTTTTGCGCCGAGCCCACCAGCCCGGCCATCCAGGCCTTTGCCATGCAATTGCTGACGCCTTGCTATATCAACTCTTATTGGGCCACAGAGCATGGAGGCATCATCCTCACTCACTTTTTTGGAAATTCCGATTTCCCCCTCAAGGCTGATGCACAAACCTTTCCCCTCCCCTGGATTTTTGCTGACGTATGGATCGCCTCAGAAAAAGCCGACGGACAGGAATTGCCAAAAAAACACGCGAAATACCTTGTGGCCAAGGAGGAGGAAAAAGGGGAGCTTGTGATTACTAAACCCTACCCCTATCTCGCCCGCACCATCTGGGGGGACGGAGATAATGTTGGGAAGCCCGGCTGGAAAGGGGATGCAGTGCGCTATCAGCAGATCTACTTTGATCGCTGGCGCTCTAAAAACGACGCTTCTTCGGCGGAAAATGAGAGTGAAAACACCTCTGGAACAAAACCTGAAGGAACTTCTGAAGATCTCAAGGCCGCCAAGCCTGGAGAAACTAGCCAAGAGCTTGCCTTTACGTTGGGAGACTACGCTTGCAAGCACGCAGGAGGAGGCTTTACCCTACATGGACGATCAGACGATGTGATCAATACATCGGGTCACAGAATCGGGACGGAAGAGATTGAAGGCGCCCTTCTAAAGGAAAAGCAGATCAATCCCCAAGGCCCTGTGGGCAATGTGATTGTCGTGGGCGCGCCACATCACACTAAGGGAACGGTGCCAGTGGCCTTCTTGCAAATCCAGAAAAACCAAAAGCTCACCTTGGCTGATGAACGGCGTTTAATCGGGTTGGTGCGCGAAGAAAAAGGGGCTATTGCCGTACCCGCTGGCTTTATCACAGTGAGCCAATTTCCTGAAACCCGCAGCGGCAAATACCTGCGCAGGTATCTGCAAAACATCCTCGAAGGAACTCCTTTGGGCGACACTTCGGCCTTGCGCAATCCCGAATGCCTCACAGAAATCCGCACGGCCATCTTGCGCTGGCAACATAAAATCCAGCTCGAAGACTCGCAGAGTTTTCTGCAGACCTATGCCACTTTGAGGGTCGAGTACCATGCGCTGCCCAAAGGAGAAACCATCGCCTTGATCACCCTCGACAAGCCGCCAGTCAACGCGTTAGATGAACGCTCTTTGGATGAGCTGCATTTAGTAGCCGACCATTTGGATCGGCGCGAAGATGTGCGCGTGGTCATCTTAACGGGAGCCGGTACAAAATCCTTCGTAGCCGGCGCAGACATCCGCCAGTTGCTGGAGGAGATGCACGCGGCCCGCGATGTTTTGCCCCTTTCGCATGCCGCTGCACAGGTCACCCAGCGCTTTGAACGGATGTCCAAGCCAGTCATCGTGGCAATCAATGGCTTGGCCTTGGGCGGAGGCAATGAATTTCAGATGGCCGCGCATTATCGGATTGCCGAGCCCACCGCCCTTTTTGGGCAACCAGAAATCAATTTGCACCTCATCCCAGGCTATGGCGCGACGCAAAGACTGCCCCGCCTGCTAGCCGGTGCCGGAGGGGAAGAGGGATTCATTGAAGCTATGCATATCATTTTGGGAGGGCGCTCTATTTCAGCTGAAAGAGCCTTGCAAATTGGGCTCATCCACGAAGTGGTCTCGGAAAACGATGCTTTGACCCGCGCTTTCGAACTTGCCCGGCAATATGTAGACCAAGGGGAAGGCCCTTTAGCCCAGGCTTACCGCAGCAGATTGGACATGGTGCAGCAATGGGAAGCTCCACAGCGATTTCCCATGGAGCTATTCGAGTCCAATGCCGAATTGCAAAACCTTTGCGCGCAATTGAAATCTGCCGGCCGCGCACTGCCCTTGGAATGGGCACTGGACGCTATGCGCTTTGGATATGAAAATGGCTTTATCAAGGGACTGGAAAGAGAGGCGCACCTCTTTGCCGAGGCGGTAGTGCATCCTCTGGGCGGCAAAATGGGCATACAGGCCTTTTTTGATAGGCAAAGCGCCCCCCTGCCTTTAAAGCGCACGTCGCAGATCGATCAGAGCTTAGCGACGGAAAAAAGCCTATTGGCTAGCGGAAAGCTCTTGCCTACCCAGGCCCCATTTTTTCCCGGTTTCACCCCCCTTCCCGAATATCAGTACGCCTATCTGGTGGAAAAAGATGCGCACCTCGGCAGCGCACGGCATGGCGATCCAATTCAAGCGGAATGCAAAAGGATTATTCCCGTTTCCAAATGCGGACCGCAGGAGGTTTTGCTCTACATGCTTACCAGCGAAGTCAACTTCAACGATATCTGGGCAATTACCGGTGTACCCGTTTCACCCTTCGATAGTCACGATGAAGATTGGCATGTGACCGGCAGCGGCGGTCTAGGTCTTGTGGCCGCCGCTGGCACTGAAGTCAGAAAGGAAGGGCGAATCAAGCTAGGAGATCTCGTGGCGGTATTTTCGGGACAGTCGGACCTCCTTTCTCCTTTGGCCGGCCTAGATCCCATGTTTGCCGACCAGACCATTCAGGGCTATGAAACCCCGGATGGCTCACATCAACAGTTTATGACGGCCCAGGCGCCACAAGTGCATGCAAAACTGCCGGACTTGACCCTGGAGGCCGCCGGCAGCTATATGCTAAATTTGGGAACTATTTACCGCGCGCTATTTACCACCCTAAAGATCAAATCAGGAAAAACCCTTTTTGTGGAGGGCGCAGCTACTGGCACAGGCCTTGAAGCGGTCAAAGCGGCAGCTAGATGCCGCTTGAAAGTGATCGGCATGGTTTCTTCCCAAGAGAGGGCTCAGACCGTCCTCCATCACGGCGGCGTGGGATCGATTAATCGAAGGGATCCGCGGTATGTCTCCCTATTCACACCTGTGCCCGAAAATCCCGCAGAGTGGGCCGCTTGGGAGTCTGCCGGCCTGCCCTTAATAGAGGATTTCAAAGCTCAGAATAATGGCAAGCTGGCCGACTATGTGCTCTCGCATGCCGGACAAGAGTCTTTTCCGCGGAGTTTTCAACTACTGGAGCCAGGCGGCACATTGGCCTTCTTCGGAGGCACCAGCGGCTATCACTTCACCTTCATGGGAAAAGCTGGAGCTCTTCAACCAGAAGAGATGCTGCTGCGCGCCCAGCTGGCCCCTGGAGAAAGTGTGCTCATTTTTTACGGCAGTGAAGATGGAACGTCTTTGGATGAGGGCGGCTTGGAATGCATAGAGGCAGCTAAGGAGCTGGGCGCTAAGATCGCCATATGCACATGGAATGAATCTCAACGCGAGATTGTGCACAGTATGGGATTTGGAAAAGCTATCCAGGGGATTTTCAGCATCGAAGAGCTGAAGCATCGCAAAGGTGCTAAGTTTGCCTGGCCAAAAACCATGCCTGCGCTGCCCAACTCTAAGGATTCGCCTAAGGAGTTTAAGGAGGCCGTGCGCTGGTATCAGGAATTTGTTTTCAAGCCGTTTGCCTCACAAGTGGGTGCGCTGCTCAAGTCGGCCAGCAATCCCAAGGGAATGCCGGATATAATCGTCGAACGCGCCGCCCAAGACTCTTTATGCCTGTCCACTATGCTCGTCAAGCCCCATACGGGAAGGGTGGTCTATTTCGAGGATATGTCTGAAAGGCGTTATAGTTTTTATGCGCCGCAAGTATGGATGCGGCAGCGCAAGATATGCATGCCGGCGGCAAATATATGGGGAACGCACTTATCCAATGCCTATGAAATCTACAAAATGAATCAGCTCATAGACGGCGGGTTGATCCAAGTATCCGATCCTGTGGTATTGCCCTTTGACGATTTGCCCAAAGGGCATCAGGAGATGTGGGAAAATCGCCATCGCGGAGCCAATTATGTCTTAAATCATGCCCTGCCGCAGCTTGGCTTAAAAACCAAAGACGAACTCTATTTGGCTTGGTCAGCCGCCAAAATGGAGATCGAAAAGTTATGACAAGGGAATGCCCAAACTTGCAACTTTTAGTCCCTATAATTTATAAATTCAAGCTGAGAAATTACGGATTTTTCATAGGAATAATTAACGGCTTTTGATCTACATGATGGGAACTTCCATAAGGGCCCTGATTGCGTCCGCTAAGCTTATATTTTACGTAAGCCAGCATATGTAGAGCCACATGGCCAAAGCTCATAGGATGGCTTTCCAGTTGGAACCAGGTATGTACCTTTCCTTCATGTTTGACTGTGCTAAATAGCAGCTCTTTAACGAGTTTACCGCTCATTCTGTATTGCTGGTCGTTGGAAGGATGAGAAGAACGTCCTGTTTTGAAGGCAGGATTCTCAGACCACTCTTTATAAGTGCTGCCATCATCGAGAAGTAGTACGTGTGCCCCCATTAGAATTTCTTTCAAGTTATCAGGTGTCAGATGAAAATCGCTTTCTAGTTTCTGAAATACTTCTTTTTCAGCCTCACTGCATAGGGCTATGCGCTTGATAACTTTGCCGTGGTTGAGATCCTCTATTTTTTTAATGCGCTCTACTAGACTTCTAAGTCNNCAGATCGCGGGCTTTCTTTTCCAGCACTAAAAGATTGTCCCCAAAAAGCTTATCTTTTATGGTGTCTTTAATTAGCAATGCGCACTCCAAGACAAAGATACAACAGGCCACGCCGATTGCGCCAACAGCTAGAATGTTTATTACTCTACCATGGGATATGCCGGGTTTATCATTGCGCTCTTGCGGATGGTCTAGTTTAGCGGATATATGATGTGAGTGATTGACCAAAGAAGGCATATTACCTCTAAAATATTCTATTTATAGAAAATGGAAATGTCACTCCTGCTCTTGGCAGTTGTGCTCATCCACGTTATTTTTACTTTTCTCCCTCAAATGTACAGCAGATAATCTTTTAAGAGATTAAGAATATGTGAAGTTTCTGTAAAGACAGTAATTCCCACCCAACAGCTCAGATTTCCTGAGAAATTGGGGCGGACCTTTTGGGTCAGCGAATTTAGGAAAATTAAA
>PLSG01000354.1 GCA_003164155.1 Parachlamydiaceae bacterium
ATCACCGGATGGGTTAGCATTGATAGATTTGTTGGCAATGACTCCTTATCTTGAAAATCCTTCCGAAGATATGCAAAATCATCCTTCGCGCCGCATATTAGTAGCTGTCAAACAAATTTTACCTTCTGAAGAATTTCGCAAGTGGATTTTCAGCTGTTAAAAAGTATATGTCTTCAAGCAGTTTGGCGCATGTGTGGTCGTTGAAAGGTAACATTCGGGCCTCTCACTTAGAAGGTAACCTGGAGGGCTCACTGGCAGATTTATACTTTTTACAGGCTAATTACGAGTCTCTGAAAGCTTTTTCGTCTGCTCATCCTTCCCTTCAAGAGCTCTTCAGCGAATCCATAGAAGCTCTCTCCGTATTCAATCAGCCCTTGGAAGGACAAGAAAAAAGCATTGTGGAAATGGCCAGGAGTAAAAAAATGTGGATCAAGCCTTTAATGGTGGGCGACAGCAAAAGCAATCATCAACTTGAGATCGTAGGTACTCCCCAAATAATAGCGCTGTGCAATAAAGCAGCCCAAAGAGTGATTGGCTCGGGAGGCGAAATACGCATCCCCTCAGGTATTCATTTTTTTACTGTGCCCTCAGGCTTTGACCCCGCGTGCATTATTTCTTTGAGGAATGGTAGTTTTTCTCAAGCATGGTGGGTGATGAAAGCTTTTATGTCTTTAGGATTAGAGCCGCTCGGCCATCATACTTTGAGCGCACAAAAAGTTGGAAACTGTGTCGCCGCCGCCAAAAAAGCGGCCGTTTTAGCCACCCTCATGCTAGCGCACATGCGCAAGGGGGAAGATGGCCTTTCCAAAGAAGCTATTGTCAAGGCATTCGCCGCGGTAAAGCCCCCTTACAAAGGTTGGAGTGTATTTCACAGGGAACGGGCTCTGTCTCAGCTAAAAGCCAGCGCTGAGATCGCGGTAGTCGCGGCCGCTGAATCAAAAGCTCTGATAAAATTTATACGCCTGCAGCTACGCAGCGCCGAGTTTCGCGATGTTCTGCCATTGCTGAAAAGCGATTATCAATTCATCGGCTTTGAAAGCAAAAAATTCGGAGAGCTCTCTCTTGCCCAGCAAGGCTTTTATAGCGACATCGCCAAGACATCCGAAAGGCACGATTTCTTGCGGCACTTGCTTTCACTCAACCGGACCGCATTGAATGAACGCATTGCAAATTATATACAAGAATGCCACATAACTACTTTTATTTATGACCCATCCATTATTTAAGGAAAATCTATGTGTGTAGATGCGCAATAAAGGATGAGCAACTGCGTGGAGGCGGTAGAACACGATCTCTTCTACCATATTAATGAAGACGCGCACACAGAGATTCTCGCTCAGGCAAAATACGCCTAAGTTGACACGATTGGCTCTGGAATTGAGTAATTGCCAAAGGGTTTATATGTAAGTGGGTTTTTATTGACTAATATTAACCCTTTTACGATCATGCAACTAGTACGTTGTTAAGGTGGAATTTACTGATTTAGCCGCGTCAAAGCCCCGGGGTTGAGCGATCNNGACCCATTTGCGATCGCTCAACCGCGGGAGCTTTCACGCAGGCCAAATCAGCAAATTCTACCTTAACAACGTACTAGTACACTATATGAGGTTTTGTATGCATGTTGCACAAAACAAAACAAATCTTTCGGCTATACCAAATGCAAACGCCCCCTCTTTGTCTTTGGGCAAATCTTTTTGCGCTAGATGCGTAGCAAAGCTTATTCCATCAAAACGTTTGCTAAGCATAACTTTATTTTGCCTATCACTACTAGCAATGATATCGGCATTTGATTTTTATCTATGCGTCAGCTCTACTTGGGAAGATAACGTTCAATTATGCAAATTGCAAAGTTCATCCACATTCGATCAATGTCAGTCTAAGCTCAACGCATTGCAAAATGAGTGCTTCCAGCTATGGGAAACAATCAAAAATTTCCACATCTGATGCAAAAGAAAGGCGGCATAAACCTCTCAAGGCATCCCTGCATTTTTTCAATAAGCCAGAATCGAATTCAGCTGAAAGATGAATTCTAACTCCTTTACGTGCAACAATAATGGGGGGCATATCTCTCAAAATAAGCTAGACTCTAAAGTAATGCTGTATTACAATGAAGCTGTAATACCGAAAGGGGGTAATGCTATATGAAGATGCACTCCAAAAAAAGAAAAAACCAGAGGGTTGGTTATTCTGCCAGGCTAACTTCAAAGTATCAAGCTACGATACCAAAAGAAATCCGTCAACATCTCCATCTGGAGAGCGGTGACGAGGTTTTATATGAGCTATTGCCCGACAACACTGTGGTGGTGCGCAAAACTTCTCCTTTGGATTTAGATTATCTTCAAGCTCTTAATTCAACAATGAACGAATGGGAATCAGATGAAGATGAGCTCGCCTACAAAGACCTATGATGTTTATGAAATTGTGAAAGTGCCTTTTCCTTTTACGGATAGCGCGACAGCAAAAGTTCGTCCGGCGGTTATATTGTCCTCAGCCAAACATTTTAATGGGAAAATTGGATTAAGCATAATGGGCATGGTCACGTCTTTGAAGCCCTCTCAAGACCTATGGCCAGCAGATATAGAGATCACACATCTAGAATCTACAGGTTTGTCAGCCCCATCTATCATCCGCTTTAAGCTATTTACGCTAGATCATCGATTGATCCTCGGCCGCTTGGGAAGTCTTTCAGCTGCTGATCAGCGGCAGGTTCATCAAAAGCTGAAAGAAATTCTAGCCTTTTAGCCGACGATCCCAATAAATACAGGCCAGCCACTCGTTCAAATTGCCACAAAGTGCATTCTGGGCTATTCTTTGGAGAAGCGGTATACTGGTTGGCTATCGCTTTGTCCATTAAAAAATAAACTGAGAGGTTTCTATGAGTGTCAATCTGAGTGCGCAGCCCAGTTTTTCTTGCCCCATTTCTGTATCGCAGATCACTATTTCTGAATTCAAGCCAGGTTTTCCAGCTCATCTATGGACCACCAAAACTGTGATTGAAAAGGCACAGACAGCGCTGGAAAAAACTCGGTATACTATGCAAATGATGGAGCGAGAAAATTTGTCAAAAAGAACCCATGATTTACTCATGGAATCCTTTAGCAAAAAATGCGCTGCGCTAGAACGGCAAATCGAAGAGAGTCAAGCAAAATTTAATTCATCCTGCCGCGCCTTTAATGCACAGCATAAACTGGCTTAGGATCTGGGCAAAAATAACTGGTGCTTTCAGGCTCAGCCAAAGCCCATCAATTTAACATTTACAGTGTACTGAGAGCCCACGTCTTTTCTGGGTGTGGGCATGTAGCCCAGGGCTAGGGTGTGCGATTTATTAATTTCTTTTGCAATTTAAGGCAAAATCTTTCATATCATATGCTTGTGATCCACTTCACGCCCATCCGATTGAAGTCCAACGATCAATTTTCAGCCTGAAGGGCTGGCAGTGTAACAGCCCAGGGCAACGCCCTGGGTAGGAATAATAGTAATATCGCAGCCTGTAGGGCTGCCAGAATGGGTAGCAAGTCATTG
>PLSG01000512.1:0-2377 GCA_003164155.1 Parachlamydiaceae bacterium
ATAGCTGCTTTTGGTTTTCTTCCTCCCGTGGCAGGCGCAATTAGCCAAGAGGTGATTGACGTCATTGCGATTGTGAATTCCCTAAGAACTATTTGGAAGCCGGCGATAATGAGCGATATGCCGCTCAAAAAGTCATGAATCGAGTTAGTCCGCAATTAAAGGAACTTAGATGCCCAACAAAACACCCATTCTCTCAAAGTTTTTAGCGTGGTCAGCCAAAAAGGCGGGCCATCCCATAACTTTCGTGTTGGCGCTCTTGGTCGTAGCGGCCTGGTTAATCGCCGGAATTATTTTTGGCTTCAACAACACATGGCTGTTAATAATCAACACTATTGCCACTCTCAATGCTACTTTAATGGTTTTTATCATTCAAAACACCCAAAACAGAGAAAGCAAAGCACTGCATTTAAAAATTGATGAACTCATAAGAGCAACTAAAGAAGCCACAAACGAATTGATCGCCATTGAAGAGCTGGAGGAAGAAGAATTGGAAAGAATTAGAAAGAAAATTTCCCAAAAAACCGATGAAAGAAAGACCTAAAATCGCATTTAATAGAGGTGGAAGATGAAAGCGCTTGTATATCGAGGCCCTGGTAAAATCAGCCTAGAAGATAAACCCAAGCCTAAAATTGAAAATCCCACAGACTGCCTAGTAAGAATAACCACCACCACCATTTGTGGCACAGATCTGCATATCTGGAAAGGCGATGTCTCGACGGTAGCAGCGGGTCGGACTTTAGGACATGAAGGCGTAGGTGTCATCGATGCGCTGGGGAGTGCGGTATCGAATTTTCGCCTTGGCGATAAGGTATTGATCTCTTGCATTACTTCTTGCGGCAAATGCCATTATTGTAAAAATAAAATGTATTCCCATTGCGAGACAGGGGGATGGCTACTTGGAAATA
The DNA here is from genome assembly GCA_003164155.1 of Parachlamydiaceae bacterium. Classification (GTDB taxonomy): domain Bacteria; phylum Chlamydiota; class Chlamydiia; order Chlamydiales; family Parachlamydiaceae; genus BOG-1457. The sequence continues at coordinate 906 of PLSG01000512.1, forward strand.
AAATCGATGGCACTCAAGCAGAATACGTACGCATTCCATTTGCAGATACGAGTCTTCACCCCATTCCGGCAGGCCTTGATGAAGAGGCTGTGGTGATGTTTAGCGATGTTCTACCCACTGGATTTGAAACAGGAGTTTTGAAAGGGCAGATCAAATTAGGAGATACTGTGGCCATTATTGGTGCAGGTCCAATTGGTTTAGCCACGCTTTTAACGGCCCAATTTTACTGCCCAGCGGAAATTATTATGGTGGATGTGGATGAACATCGGCTAGAGGTGGCTAAGCGTTTAGGGGCGACTAAGACCATTAATGATCGCGATAATGGAGCGATTAATGGCATTTTGCAAATGACCAATCAAAAAGGCGTGGACGTAGCCATTGAAGCGGTAGGGACTCCGGAAGCATTTAATACCTGCCAGGCAATTATAGCCCCAGGCGGCCATATAGCTAATATAGGAGTACATGGAAAAAATGTCATTCTGCATCTAGAAAAGCTTTGGGATAAAAACATCACTTTAACCACAGCTTTAGTAGACACATTCACCACTCCCACTCTATTAAAAACATTTGTAAGCCACAAGCTAGATCCCTCTCAATTGATAACGCATCATTTCGATTTAAGTGAAATATTAAAAGCCTATGAGGTGTTTGAAGACGCGGCTAGGCAGCACAGTTTAAAAGTCATTATAAAATCGGGATAGACAGAGCCTAAAATTTACTGCTTGCGACAGCTCTTTTGTCCTGCTATACTCACAGCATAAAATAGCAAAAAATTTGGAGCTAATTATGAGCACACCGCAAGCAGAACCTACAGATTTACCAGTCAAAGATCCAAGTGATCTACCCGGCAAAGATTTTATTCGGCGCATCGTCGATGAAGACGTGCAGGCCGGTCGCCACCATGGCCAAGTGGTCACACGCTTTCCTCCCGAACCCAATGGATTCTTGCACATCGGGCACGCCAAGTCGATATGCCTCAACTTTGGGATAGCCCAAGAACACAATGCTGTGTGCCATCTGCGTTTTGATGATACCGATCCCACCAAAGAAGATGTGAAGTATGAAAGCTCCATCCAAACAGATGTGCACTGGCTGGGCTTTGACTGGAAGGGAAAGCTGTTTCATGCTTCCGATTACTTCGAACAGATGTTTGCCTATGCCATCCAACTGATTAAAAGCGGCAAAGCCTATGTGTGCAGCCTCAATGAAGAGGAAATCCGTCAGCATCGTGGCACGGTGACATCACCTGGTAAAATCAGTCCTTTTGCCAGCCGCAGCATAGAAGAAAACCTGGAACTTTTCAACCAGATGCGCGCCAGCGCATTTCCCGACGGAGCACATGTGTTGCGCGCGCGGATTGACATGGCTTCGTCTAACATGAAAATGCGCGATCCCCTGCTATATCGCATCCGCCATGCCCACCACTATAAAACCGGAGACCGCTGGTGCATCTACCCCATGTACGATTATGC
>PLSG01000512.1:2383-8021 GCA_003164155.1 Parachlamydiaceae bacterium
ATCCCCGCCAATTGGCCCTCCCGCCCCAAGCAGTATGAGTTTGCCCGTTTAGATATCAAGTATATGGTAATGAGCAAGCGGAAGCTCCTGCAGCTCGTGGAAAACAAATATGTCGACGGATGGGACGATCCGCGCCTACCCACCCTATCTGGACTGCGCCGTCGCGGCTGCACACCTGAATCGATTCGCAAGTTCTGCGAGCTCGTGGGGGTAGCCAAAGCCAATAGCACGGTCGACCTGGCACAGCTGGAATTCTGCATCCGCGACGACCTCAANNGCCAAAGCTCCGCGCGTCATGGCCGTCCTAAAACCGTTAAAGGTGGTCATCGACAACTTCCCAGAGGATGAAGTAGAGGAGATGGAGGCCCCCTATTGGCCACACGATATCCCCAAAGAAGGTTCAAGAAAAGTGCCTTTCTGCCGTGAAATCTACGTAGAAAAGGACGATTTCATGGAAAATCCTCCCAAAGATTTTTATCGCCTGGCACCAGGACGCGAAGTCCGCCTGCGCTATGCCTACTGCATCACCTGCACCCACATCGTTAAAGATGAGAAGACCGGCGAGGTGATAGAACTGCACTGCACCTACGATCCACAAACGCGCAGCGGCAACGCTCCTAAAGATCGCAAGGTCAAAGGCACCATCCACTGGGTCTCCGCCCGCCATAAGGTCGCAGCCGAAGTGCGCCTCTATGACCGCTTATTCAGTGTAGAAAATCCCGGAGCCGAAGCCGAATTCGTCAACTGCCTGAATCCGCAATCTAAGGAGGTCATAAGTCAGGCTATGCTTGAACCTTCCTTGGCTACGGCCAAGCCAGGCGAGCGCTTTCAATTCGAGCGGCAAGGCTATTTTTTCGTCGATCCGTTGGATAGCTCTCCAGAAAAGCTAGTTTTCAACCGCATTGTGCCGCTAAAGGACTCATGGACAAAAAAGAAAGTTTAGTTATTTATGCACGTGTATATTGATCACAAGCTAGTTTCAAATATTTCAACCTATTCTCCTGAGAGTCAGCATACCATGCTTTTAGAGGCCTGTCGTCAGGCAGGCCTTGTAAGTACCAAGGCTAGTCTCGAGGCGGTAGGCCCCCAGGTGGTGCTAAGTTGGCCCACTTTGTTGGAATATATCGCTGCGGGAGAGCTTTTTGAAGCGATTCCCCCTTTTGACCAACAAAGCCCACTCTTCGCTTTGCTGATCGCCTCCTTAGGCGCCGATGGCCCAAGTGACGCGATTGTGCGCTTATTCGATCAAATTTTTGTGGAGTGCCTGACGCAAATCAAGGCACTGCCGCATATTCAGCAAGCCTTTTTAATCGAGCATATCCGACAAAAACAGCGGTCTGGGACAAGCTCGCCTGCTCAGGATTTGTTTGACTTTTCCCTAGCTAATTTCGAAAAGGCCCTAAAAGCAGACCCCTATAAAATCTTACACGATCTAACTCTATACCTCGCATGGGAACGGGTGTGTGTAAATTTAGCCAAGATATTTGAACATAGTTTTGAAGGCTCTCCGCTGCTAAAAATTAGCCAGAGCGGCCTGGAAGCATTAAAAGCCTGCCTGCTCGAGTCCTTTCAACATATCGCAGCTCAAGGCAAGACTGTGCCTGGTTTTTTTAGGCTCATCGAAGCAATCTATGCTTTTGAAATGCGCCCTGAAAATATAGATTATCATTCCGATGCAGCGTGGGCGCTGCTATGCCAAAGCTCCCGCGCTTTAAAGCCGCGTGATCGCCTAGCCGCTGCCTGCTATATCGATGCCGTCATCATTGATGAACATAAGCCCTCCAAAATGTGCACATGCCATTTCCTTACCTTGGATTCTCCCGAGCAAGTCAGAGCTAGTTTAGCGCTAACGCGTTATATGCTTGAAAAATTCAAAAATGAAATCCCCGGATGGCGCTATGCTTTGGGTCGTGCCGAGATTGTGTGTTTTAAAGGCGGGGCAGACGGCCTCTCTGTAGACACCACCTTGCAAACCTAGTACGTTGTTAAGGTAGAANNCGATCGCTCAACCGCGGGAGCTTTCACGCAGGCCAAATCAGCAAATTCTACCTTAACAACGTACTAGTACATCATCTATCACCAAAAGCTTCACTTTTTGATCAGGGTCTTTTCATAATTTTGTGAAGAACTCCTATCTTCTAATCCTTTAAGTCCGTTTAGTCCCTTCTAGAAAATTTTAAAGCTTGCTTTTTAGAGCAAAAAAGGATAAGTCAGACACTGAAGGGTTAGGTATAAATATATTTCCTTTTTCTAGAAAATAATTGCACATGAAGTTGAGATAAGCTTTTTCCCTGCCTGAAGAGCTGGCAGGGCAAGGCTCTTAGCATTACCCATATTTTTTTTATTCACCCCCGAATGGGGGTGAACGCTAAAGATGTGGGCAACGCCCTTCAGGCTTAGAAAAAGCTTACCTCAACTTAAATGCGCTGTTACCAAGAAAAAAGGAAAAATTATTTAGGCCTATCCCATGAGGAAAATCAACTTTTTTAGTGCACAATCGAGGCTCACATGCATAAAACGGCTGAACACGCCCGCTTAGCCAGCTATCGCCAGCGCGAAGGCCCTGGCAACTGGAAGGAATGGGGTCCTTATCTCAGCGAAAGAGCTTGGGGTACAATCCGCGAAGACTACAGCGCAGAGGGAAATCCTTGGGGATATTTCACGCATGCCCAAAGCCGCAGTCGCGCCTACCGCTGGAATGAAGACGGTTTATTGGGCATCTCTGACCGCCATCAGTTTTTTTGCTTTGCCCTGGCCCTATGGAATGGAAAAGATCCCTTTCTCAAAGAACGCCTTTTTGGACTTTCCGGCCCGCAGGGCAACCATGGAGAAGATGTCAAAGAATGCTATTTTTATATCGACAACACACCCACACACAGCTACATGAAGGCCCTTTATAAATACCCTCAGGAAGCTTTTCCCTACGAAAAAATCATCGAGGAAAACGCCAGACGCGGATACATGGACCGCGAATACAAACTCGTCGATACAGGCATTTTCGACCACAACCGCTATTTTGATGTCTGCATAGAATATGCCAAACAAAGCCCAAATGACATCTTGATCAACATCGAAATCTTCAACCGCGGCCCCGAAGCGGCCGTCTGCCATCTCCTACCCACCTTCTGGTTTCGCAATCTATGGAGCTGGGGATACGATCAGGGACCTATGGGGGACTACAAGGGCAGTTTCAAAGATACCCCTCCCCTGATGTCTGCCTGCCCATCGCCCCCTGGAACAGTGGCCATCAAAGCCGAGCATGCTTCTGGCGGAACCTACTATCTCTATGCTGAGGGAGAACCTACAAGGCTTTTTACCGAAAATGAAACCAACGCCCAGCTGCTCTATAATGCCCCAAACTCGGCCCCTTATGTCAAAGACGCCTTCCATAACTATGTGGTCCACGGCCATAAAAACAGCGTCAATCCCCAAAAAATGGGCACCAAGTCCGCGATGCACTACCAGGCTAGCATAGCTTCCGGACAATCGGCAGTTTTCCGGCTGAGGCTGACTAACACCCCTTTGAATGACATCTTCGACAACTTTGCGCAGCAAGTCCATATGCGGCAAAGCGAAGCTGACGACTTCTATCAAAGCTTGCAGGCCCCCGACTTAAGCCAAGATCTGCGGAACATCCAAAGGCAAGCCTTTGCCGGTCTTTTATGGAATAAACAGCTGTACTATTACGATATCGAGCAATGGCTCAGCGGCGACAGCGCACAGCCCCAGCCGCCAGTCAATCGCCAATGGGGACGCAACTCCAAATGGGAGCACCTGGTCAACTTCGATATCATTTCCATGCCGGACAAATGGGAGTATCCGTGGTACGCCAGCTGGGATCTTGGCTTTCATTGCGTGGCTCTAGTGCTCATCGATCCCGATTTTGCCAAGCGGCAACTCACTTTGATGACCCGCGAATGGTATATGCATCCCAATGGACAGCTGCCGGCCTATGAATGGAATCTGCGCGATGTGAATCCTCCTGTACAGGCCTGGGCAGCATGGCGGGTCTACAAAATCGATGGCAAGGCCAGCGGAGTGCACGACCGCGATTTTCTAAAAGGTATCTTCCACAAGCTGCTCCTGAACTTCACCTGGTGGATTAACCGGCATGACGCCGAAGGCAATAATGTCTTTCAAGGTGGGTTTCTAGGTATGGACAACATCAGCCTCTTCGACAGAAGCTCTCCCCTGCCCACAGGTGGACACATCACCCAATCTGATGGTACGGCCTGGATAGGCTTTTTTTGCGCCTTGATGATGAATATCTCTTTGGAACTCTCCAAGGAAGAGCCCATCTATCAAGATATGGCCACAAAATTTTTCGAGCACTTCATGCGCATTGCCACGGCTATGACCAAGCATGGCGAGCGCGCCATATCCCTGTGGGACAACACCGATGGCTTCTTCTACGACTGCCTGCATTTGCCCAACCATGAAAGCGTTCGTCTAAAAGTCAGGTCTTTGGTGGGACTGCTGCCCCTTTTTGCTGTCGAAACTTTTGACTCAGAAACCCTCAATACAGCCCCCGTCTTCAACGAAAGGATGCATTGGTTTATCAGCAAAAAGCCGCATTATACATCTACTATGTCGTGTGTGGAAACCGAAGGCGTGTGCTCCAAGCATATCATGGCGATTGCCACAAGGGAACATCTGGTGAGCATCTTGCGCTACATGCTAGATGAAAATGAATTCCTATCTCCCTATGGAATTCGCTCCCTTTCCAAATACCACCTGGACAACCCTTATACCTTGCATGCCGGCGGCAAAAGCTATCCAATCAACTATCAGCCAGGTGAGTCGCAAACCGGACTCTTTGGAGGAAATTCAAATTGGCGCGGGCCAATCTGGTTTCCCATCAACTACTTGATCATCGAATCGCTGCAAAAATTCCATCGCTACTACGGCGACACACTCAAAGTCGAGTTTCCCACGCGATCTGGCCAGTGGTTGAACTTGGAGGAAGTGGCCACCGAACTTTCAAAGCGGCTGATGGGGCTTTTTTCGCAAAATGGCGATACTCCGCGCCCCATATATGGAGCCAAAGATAGCGCTGAGGGCAGATTGGGCAGCAAGCGATTTTTCCACAACGATCCCCATTGGAAAGATTTAATTCTATTCCACGAGTACTTTCATGGCGACAGCGGAGAAGGCCTGGGAGCCGAGCATCAGACGGGATGGACGGCCTTGGTGGCAAAACTCATCCAACAGTCGGGTTGTAACAAGTCAGATCACCCGGGATGAACCTGGGGGATCTAACCATTCACTTTAAAATATGGATTTTTATGACATATACCCTCATCACTGGCGCTTCCTCTGGCTTGGGCGAGCAATTCGCCAAGGCTTTTGCCCAAAAAGGGCGCAATCTCATTCTAGCGGCCCGCTCCAAGCAGAAGCTCGAGCAGATCGCCCAAGCGCTACGTGAAAAGCATGCCGTGGAAATACACTGCTTCGAGTGCGATTTATCTCATCCCGACTCGGCCGAAACGCTCTTTAAGATGTGCCAAGACGCTGGCTGCGAAGTTGACTTATTGATCAACAATGCGGGCGTGGGATTCTTCGGAAATTTCGAAGATCAAGACATAGCACAACTACAAGACATGCTGCTTTTGAATACCTTATCCATTACAAAACTAAC
>PLSG01000575.1 GCA_003164155.1 Parachlamydiaceae bacterium
ATCTTAGGGTAGTAAAAATACACCCAATGGTCATTCGGATCGTTGATCACATTGCCCAAGGTGTTGTTTACGCGCAACTCGACCCGAAAATAATCGCCATCGGGCGAAAAATTGATTTCCTGAAAGATTTTGGCGGGTTTTTGGCCGCTCTGCGTGCGATCTGAGCCGGAAGGCTCGACAGACACCAGTAGGCGGCTTACCAGGGGCTTTTTAAATATGCCAGCCACCTCCGTGCTCACAGGCAGCAAGCTTTTTTCCCAGCTGACCATTTCGAAGAACTTGGCATATTTGGCCGCATCGATAGGCACATTCCGCCACTCAGATACCCCTTGATTGAAATAGATATACTCCATGCGGTTAAACACGTAGTGGATATTTTTTTCACTATAGTTGTATTGCTCGATAAGCGTGGGATCGAGCAATACATTTTTCGCGGTATACCTCCCCGAAGAGCCATAGAAATACACCATAAAAGCTACGCCCAATAAGGCAAAGCCCACCGCGGAAGAGAGCACCACCAGCAAATTGCGAATCTGCGTACGCGAAGAATCTTTCTCTTTATGCATTTCTCATCCATTTGTTCCGTATTTTAATTCAACGCAAGCTAAGTACACTGTCATGCTAGAATTTACTGATTTAGCCGCGTCNNGGCGTGCTGTATGGTGAATAAAAACCACGACGCTAGCATGACAAAAGCCGGGAAAGCTTTCGCGCAGGCCAAATCAGCAAATTCTACCTTGACAGTGTACTAAGCTGCTCTAAACGGGAAATTCTTTCTTCAAGTGGAGGATGGGAAGAAAATAAGCGCATCATTCCCCCTTTACCTGAAATCTTAAAAGCCTGGAAAGCGGGCTGCTCTTTGCTTTCGTCGCGCCGTTCATCGCCTCTCTCAAGCACCCTCTGCAGGCCGCGCAAGGCGGAAATCATCTTATCCCTTCCGGCCAAACGGGCTCCTCCAGCATCTGCCCTAAATTCGCGGTAGCGCGAAAAGCTGGCTATGACCATGCTGCCCAGCACCATGAAAAATATTTGCAGCACAATGACAACTAACTGATAAGACATAGAAGACCCGACAGACTCATCGCGGTCTTTCGAAAGGGCGCGCATCAGCACAAAGGCCACCACGCGCGCTAAAAACATCACAAAGGCGTTTACAATGCCTTGTAAAAGCGTCATAGTGACCATGTCTCCATTGGCAATATGCGTGACCTCATGCCCCAAAACGCCCTTGACCTGTTCATTGCCCAAGCTTTGCAATAGGCCGCTGGAGACGGCTACCAAAGCGCGCGACTTGCTAGGTCCGGTAGCAAAGGCATTGACTTCTGGGGATTGGTAAATGCCCACTTCCGGCATCTTGGGCAAACCGGCTTTTTCAGCCAGCTCATACACCATCTGCACTAAACTGCGCTCGGAAGGAATCTGTGTGGTGGGATCGATGATGCGCACTCCCATCATCCACTTGGCCATAATTTTAGATAGAGCCAGCGAAATAAAAGCGCCGCCCATCCCCCAAATCAAACAAAACACCATTAATGAGGGGATGTCCAAGCCCTGCTTATTGAGATAGGGCTGCACGTTGAAAAGATAGAGTAAAAAGGAAATAGTCGTTATGACCAGAAGGTTTACAACAATAAAAAGGGTAATCCGCTTTGCCCATGCCATATACAATCCTCTTAGGTTAATGACTTCGATTGTAGAAAGCTCACTGAAAAATAGCAAGTCCAACCGCGCATTTGGAACACTTTTAAACGCAAAGAAGCGAAGACGCAAAGAGGATAAAGAAATACAGAGTCTGTTTCTCCCTAGCGAATTTTAAATTTTTTATCACAAAGAAACACATAAGGACACAAAGAAGGAGCTGGAACAAAACACAAAAAAAATTTAAAGATAAATGAGTGGGCTCAAGCGTTTTCCAGCTCCTTCTTTGTGTCCTTTGTGTCCTTTGTGTCCTTATGTGTTTCTTTGTGATTAAATTTCCGATTTCCTGCCCTGATCCAAATCCAAATCCAAAGCATTTAGGGATGGATGGAGTGCAGCGCCGAATGGATCAAGTGTATGTTTTTAGCAGCGGTCTCCTTGAGAAAGGCGTATTTCAGCTGTTCCAGCCTAAGCATTTTTAAGGCATATTTTTTGGTATGGGAGGGCAAAAACTGCAGGGCGGCAGAATTTTTGCGGCTATACATCTGATCAAATACTTCCAAGACGTAGAGATACCCCGGCTCTTGCAAAAGTTCAGCCTCGCTAATGGCCATCAGGCCGGTCTGCAATCCGGATGAGAGCTTTTGGTTTTTCTGCAAGCTGGTGCGCAAAAAGACAATCTCTTGCCTTACGCTCTCACAGTGCTCTAAGCAGCGCATCAAACTTTCCGCAAGTTCGTGCATCAGGGCGTTTATGGCATCCGAATTAATCCTGGCAGGCATACGCGCCTGTTCGAGTGCCTGCTTTACTTTATCCTCCAAGCTGAGCGGCGGCAGCTCAGGCTTGGTAAGGTATTTTTCGGCAATTTCTGCCAGGCTTTGATTGGGTATGCCTTCACACCCTATCCCTCCGGCGGTGGCATTGATCATCGCAATTTCGGGAAATTTCTCGCTATAGCGCGAAATCCATGCGGCCTCGGCGATCCATTTCCAGGTAGAATACACCGGCTTTCCATAGATATCGCTCTTTAAAACCGGCAAGTCATCAGAATTTTTGCCACCAGGGCCTGCCAAAGAGGCTGAAACTTGGGGAGGGGCCGCCTGCAGTGCACCCGGTGCAACTGCGACCACGCCAGAGCTATAAGTTAAGTTGTCTGTAAAGGCCAGATCTAAACCTACAAAAATAAGCGGATTGCATCCCAGGGCATGCGCAATTTCCACGCAGAAATTGACTACATTATGCCCTTCATCGCCCTGCAAATCATCCTTGGGAGCGATTTCCAGTTTTTCTTCAAACCAGTTGGAAACCTTATACCCCCCGCATCCCGCCATATAGATAATCGGCCCATCCATTGCAGGCAAAACTTTATAATAGAGTCGGTTGCGATAAAAAAAGGGCACTTGAAGGTGGTGGGTGGCCTTGGTGCGCTCAAACTGTGCAGGATTGGGATCCACACCTGCCCCGAAGTGGGGTAAGAGCTGGTTTGAAACCAGGGCATTGAGCGCCGATCCTCCGGCAAAAATCAAGGCTTCGCCGCGGTGAGATTTCAACCAGGCTATGCTTTTATCCAGCGAAGGGCCTGCTCCGCAAATTATCGCCGGTATATTGCGCATTTTGCCATGCAGGCTTTGCCCCAAAGCTGCACGGGGAAGCGCTTGCAAATTGGCATAAAAATTCCTGAAAAAATAGATCCCCTGCCCTAGAAATTCTCCCACTGTGGTACTCTTCATGGCCGCTTCAAAGCACAGCTTATGCTGCAAGGTAGCCAAGGGCGCTGAACGCTTTTTAGCATAATACTCCAAAGCAGAAACTTGTATGGGTTGCATGAGGTAGTCCCAGCTCAGATGGTCAAAGAGGGCTTGCTCCTGCTGCAAATCGCGAAAGTAGTACAAGCGCACCTGTTTGGCGGCCAACAATGCGCTTCCCCTTTCAGTTTCGAGCAAGCGGTGGATCACCGCCAAATCGTCTTCAAGAAAAACGAGGCGATGTTTACGGCTCTGCTTTAGCCACGCTTGAGCTGCTTCACAGTAGTATCCGAGCCCTACTCCATAGACATACAAAATCTGGATGCCCTGCAAATCCAAACGCGTAAACCAGGCCTGCGCTTCGCGCTGCGGCGAGAGCGGATCGTGATAATGGACTATCTCGCCAGCAGTCTTAATTAAATTTGGCTGCCCTGGGACAGTTGTCTCCGGCTCATACTGGGAGCAATCGATTCCCTGCAAAAGAATTGTGGCATGCGGATTGAAGCGCACAAAATGGGCGGCATTTCTTTGAAATATCTGCGTGGGCATCTTTGGCCTTTTCGTTAAACGCTAAATCAGCAAATTTACCTTGACAATGCACGTAGGGGTAATTACATCCGCTTCCAGCCAGTTCCACCCAAAGGGCGGAATTTTTTTTTCCGCGCCTTCTGCTCTTCCTTTCCAGCTGATGATATAGGAGCTGCGCTGGCTTTAATGGCACGCGCACCCGATTGCACTNNTTGTCGACTGCTCTACTACGGACTCCTCTTGAGGCGAGAGCTGGCCTTTTTGGGGTTGGACAACTTTCAAAGGCTCTTTTTCCATAGCTTCTTCGGAGATCTTTCGAAAGAGCTCTATATTGGCTTTGACCTCTTTTAATTTCTCTTGAAAGCCTTCGGGCAAAGGCCCTTTTTCCACGGCAGCTTGGTTGTTTTTGACAAATTTGACAAGCTCTTCCATCTTGCTTAAAAGATTCTCTGCTTCATTTGGATTCATAGCTACACGCTGCTCCCTTTATTGAGGTCGACCGTTATCTGTCGTTATAGCAAGATAGGCAGAAAAATTCAATTTATTCCATGACAAACCAGGTACGATCGAGATGGAGTCCATTCCCTCGTTCATTTAATTTAAAATTTTTTATCACAAAGAAACACATAAAGGACACAAAGATCACAAAGAAGAAGGGAAAAAGGCGTCATAGGACTCCCCCCACAGTTCAATCATTTGCTTTTAAATTTTTCTTTTTTTTCGGCTCCTTCTTTGTGATCTTTGTGTCCTTAGGTGTTTCTTTATGTTTAAAGTTGCTAAATGCGCTGCCAAAAAAGCGTTTTTGGCACTCAAATTCGCCGTCTGCTAAAAACTTTCGGTCAAGGCTTGACAGAAATTGAAGCACCTTATATCCTTTAGTTTGTTATCCTCGTATTTTCGAAATAAATCATTGTAACACAGGAGAATGTGTATGAAACAAATTATACCTCTTGGAGACCGTGTGCTCGTGCAACGCGCAAAACCAAATGCAGCTAAAGGAAAAATCTTGCTGCCCGATACAGCGCAAGAAAAACCCAAAGAAGGAATCGTCAAAGCCGTAGGTCCAGGCAAAGTCGATGAAAACGGCAAACTAGAACAGGTTCTTGTGAAAGTAGGCGATAAAGTGCTGTTCAGCGCTTATGCTGGCACGGAAGTCAAAAATCAAGACAATGAGAACGGGGATGAATACCTTATCTTATCTCAAACTGAACTTTTAGGGGTCCTTTCATAAGACTTCCCATACAGATTTACATGAGGAGAAATGAGTTTATGGCAAAAATGTTGCAATTTAATGAAGAAGCATTAAAGTCAATTTTAAAAGGCGTTAAAACACTCGCGAAAGCCGTGATTGTAACCTTGGGCCCTAAAGGTCGCAACGTAGTGATCAACAAAAGCTACGGATCGCCCTTTTCGACAAAAGACGGCGTGACTGTCGCCAAAGAAATTGCGCTGAAAGACAAATTTGAAAACATGGGTGCGCAAATCGTCAAAGAAGTCGCTTCCAAGACTTCTGATAACGCCGGAGATGGCACCACAACGGCCATTGTATTAGCCGAAGCCATCTTCAGCGCAGGCGTCAAGAACGTGGCTGCCGGAGCCAATCCCATGAGCATGAAACGGGGCATTGAAAAAGCTGTAGACACCTTAGTCAAAGCTTTAAATGAATTGGCTACGCCCATAAGAACTTCCGAAGAAGTCAAGCAGATAGCCACGATTTCAGCCAATAACGATCCGGAAATTGGTGCGATCATCGCCAATGCCATGGAAAAAGTAGGCAAAGATGGTATTATTACTGTAGCTGAAGCCAAAGGGATCGATACCACTCTCGATGTAGTTGAAGGGATGCAGTTTGACAAGGGATATCTTTCCCCTTACTTCGTCACCAATCCTGAAAACATGAGCACCGAACTCGTCAATGCGCAGATTCTGCTCGTCGATAAAAAATTGTCTACCGCTAAAGACTTGATTCCCATTTTGGAAAAAGTCATGGCCAAAGGCAATAGCCCACTGCTGATCATTGCCGAAGATATTGACGGCGAAGCTCTAGCTACGCTGGTGGTAAACAAAATCAAGGGCGGCTTGCCCATTTGCGCCGTCAAAGCGCCTGGTTTTGGCGATCGCCGCAAAGCCATGTTGGAAGACATCGCCATCTTAACAGGTGCTACGGTGGTTTCTGAAGAAATCGGATTGCGCATCGAAGAAGTCGATATCAAAGTCTTAGGTCGTGCCAAGACGATTAAAATCACCAAAGATGACACCACAATCATCGATGGCGCTGGCCTTCAAACACGCGTCTTAAGCCGTGTAGCCCAAATTAAAGCGGAAATTGCCAACACAACTTCCAGCTATGAAAAAGAAAAGCTCGAAGAGCGTCTAGCTAAGCTAGTCGGCGGCGTAGCCGTGGTCAACGTAGGCGCGGCAACTGAAACCGAGATGAAGGAAAAGAAAGNNCGGCGGTGGCCGAAGGGATCGTGCCTGGCGGCGGTGTGGCTTTATTGCGCGCCGTAAAAAGCTTAGAAAACTTAAGACTGACCAACGACGAAGCCATCGGCGTTTCTATAGTCTTACAAGCGGCCTTCGCTCCTGCTACAGCCATAGCTAACAACTGCGGCAAACAAGGCAATCTCATCGCTGAGAAGATCTATGAAGCCAAAGGTGCTTGGGGTTACAACGGCCTGACCGATGAGTTCACCGACTTGATCAAAGCCGGCGTCATCGATCCAGTGCGCGTCACGATCACAGCCTTGAAAAATGCCGCTTCCGTAGCAGCTTTATTGCTGACTACCGCAGCCATCATCACCGATAAACCTAAACCCAAACTGGCACATGCTGGAGAAGGTATGGGCGGTATGGGCGGTATGGNNGGTGGCATGGGTGGCATGGGCGGAATGGGCATGGGCGGCATGGACATGTAAGCCTTTTGCGAACTCACGGCCCTTCGAGACCTGAAGCTCTATTACAGGGGGAATGCGTTCCCCCTTTGAGCACCTTTCATATGTGCATTACACCTGTCTAGATTATCCATAACCTTTTAAATAAGAAGATGCTATATGCCCACATACGAATATCACTGCACACAGTGCGAGCACTCACTGGAAGCACTTCAAAAAATCACCGAAGAGCCTTTAGTCACCTGCCCCAAGTGTGGCCGTGAAAGTCTGCGCCGCGGCCCTGGAGGCGGTCTTGGACTAGTATTTAAAGGCAGCGGCTTTTATATCACCGACTACGGCTCGCAAAGATCGGTTGAGCCTTCTAATAAAACGCCTTCTAATAAAACGCCTTCTGAAAAAAATTCAGCCGATAACTCTTCTGCCGACAAATCTCCGGCGCCTTCTCAAGAAAAGCCAAAAAAGGAAAACACCTGCGGTTGCGGTAAACAGCCTGGCACGTGTTCTGCCAAATAGCGGACCATCTCCACTGTGAGGTATCTCTTTTTTATTTGTGAGAAGTCTTAAGCAGAATTGATTGAACCACATGCATCGCAGCTGCCGCGACTACCCATACAGCCATACCAGTGGTAAAAGTTCCCAAAGCCAATAATACAATTTTTACTGGATCTAAAGACGCAAAACCCGCCGCTTTAAGCACTACATGGCTCAAGGCTATCCCACCCACAAAACCTGCCCCAGATATATAGTTAGTGTTTGCTGTAAAACAACTGGCTATAACTCTTACAGCTAATAGTGAAAGGCCAGTCACGCCTATTATGATGGCACCAGCGGCAGGACTAAGAGTGGTAAAAACCCTGGCAAATAAGGCGCCTGCGGTCATCACTATTGGAATGTTTAGCACGATCTCGCGTATATCTGGCATGGGAGAATACGTTTTCAATGGATTTGCTGGGATTGAAGGAGCTGACATAATCTCTCGCATTTCTTCTTTCAAATTTATCGTCTTGTTTGCTCTCTGATCCTAAAATTATGATGCAAAATCCGAATTGCGTCAATTGTAAAATCGACTGCCTAAACTAAACCCAAGCTCAAAATTTCGGCTGCGGTTGAGGTTAAGCAAAGCATTAAGTAAATATAAAAATACGCACTTAATTTCGACCAACAAGACAGCTGAGCATGCCCTAAGCTCCGGAGGAGCGGTAGGAGTGAAGTCCACTGCGCAAGCCTTAGCATTACCCATATCTTTTCTATTCACCCCCGAACGAGGGTGAGGGCATGTAGCCCAGGGCAAGCGAAGCGCAGCCTTGGGAAAGTAAGATAAGTATTGCACCCCTGAAAGGGCATAGGCATCAACCTAAAAATATCGTAGAGAAGCGATTCCACAAATCACTAGGGAGATATTATTGAATAAAAAAGCGTTTTAGTTCGCATAAAGAAGGGTTTCTCATTTCCGGGAGCCCGCCTCGGGCGACTTAACGAAGCCCACAGTGACCGCAGCC
>PLSG01000066.1 GCA_003164155.1 Parachlamydiaceae bacterium
GGGTGAATAGAAAAGATATGGGTAATGTTAAGGCATCGTCCTGGGTAAGCAAAATTGAGATTTTGCAGCCTATAGGGATGCAAGAAGGCTCAGCAAGTCGTAGCAGGGTACGCCGGCAGATCTTCGCTCAATATGCCTTCTTGCACCCATATAGGCTGCGAAACTTCTACTATGCCAAACCAGGGCGATGCCCTGGACTGTTGCGCTGTCAATCCTTCAGGCTGAGGAAGGGGTCAAATTCACTTTTAACTTTAAAGCTTACAGTGTACTAGCGATTTTTTCAGGAGAACTCTGCTGCGTTTTATTCCCCAAATCTGGTGCTATTTCCAAGAGCCTCCGCTGCTTTTTATTGCCCTCTCTATGTTGGCAAAATGCGACTATCCGCTAGACTGAGGAGCAGCTGGATTAATGGCGCTGATATATGAATTGATCTCTTCTGAAGTATAGGGAACTTTGCTGACTCTTTCCAAAATAAGCAAGGAAGCTTGCTGTAAGTCCTTTGCCTTGCCCACAGCGGCTGGAGAGCCCCGATCGTCATGCAAAAGCAGACGGCCTTCTTTTGTTACCTGCGAACACACATAATGACCGCCGTGTGAAGACTGCCCCCATTGGGTAATAGCGGCAGCGACGCGATAGGTGCACTTAAATCTAGGAAGAAGACACGGCCGCTCACCTTCACTTGTAATGACGGGCGTTGGATCGTATTCCTCGACTTCGAAGGTTGCATTAGGACCTATTGCAATATCTCTATTGCACTTTTCTACTCCCTCGTCATGTGCCATGCCGTTGGCAGATCCGAGTCTATTAAAATAGATCATGAGCTGAGTAGGTAAATTAGTCAGTTTACGACAACGCAAAGCACTCCCCATTTGCGGCGCTTCAAAACTAGTTCCTTCGATATCCACCAAGCGTGTCAACTCAATGTCCTTTAATCCTGCAGGTCTGGAATACTCCTCAAACAAATTCACTTCGGCCCTTCTTTCATACTCTTCAACCGGGAGTTCAACTGAAAGCACAGATTCGAAATTTTCCCTGTTCGGATTCTTAAAGGAATTAGGTAATAAGCTTTTATAAACAGAGGAAGACTGCACGCAGGTTTCGCGAATTATAGGGTCGGTGCTGCCTTTATCTAGCCGCTGAACAACTGGATGGGCAAAAGCTACAGCTAACCTTCTAAAAAAATCCAAGGGGTCTAATTGATCTCGCCCAACTGTTGTACGCGAGTCAGGGCCATCAGATGGCATAAGAGCCTTAACTTCAAAAACTAAAGGAAGATATTCTTCTTGAGATAGCGGCGCCCGATCAGTGCCTTCGCGCAAAGTTCTGACAATCCTTCTAAGTGTCTCGTGCAATTCTTGGTATTGGTGAGGCACTTTGTGAGACTCAAGGTTAAGCAGTTCATCAAATAGGGTAGTCGATGCCATAAACATTATAGCCGAATTTAACCAGCACATATTTGCAAAGCCTTCACCATAATTAATCAGCTGCATCTGAATGCCCCCAGCTTGAGGCTTAGGAAGTTTGTACCTAAGGATTGGCATATCGACAATAGTGCGTGAAGGTAGAGTTATGTGAGGAATTGAGCGCGGAGAAACAGAAGGGGTAACCGCAGGGCTATCTGCAGGACTATTCGAAGGGCTATCCAAAGGGCTATCTGTTGGAGTAACCAAGGGGGTAACCACAGGGCTATCCGAAGGGGTATTCAAAGAACTATCCGAAGGCGTATCCGTTGGAGTAACCAAAGGAGTGACCGAAGGAGTGAACGAAGGGATAGCCGAAGGGATAGCCGAAGGAGATAACGTTGGAGTGACCGAAGGGATCACGAGGGGAGGTGTAGGTATAGTTACAGGAGATTTATAAGTGGGCTTTTGATTGGGCGTAGACCTCAAATTATCTGAAACTCGTTCAGCCAGCTTCTGAACCACCAAAGCACGTAGAACGTTATCCGCTTTAACTCGATGATTTCCCTCTCCCAAGAACATTTTGGCTGAGAGCAATTTCGTTTCAACCACATTGCGCGCCGCGTCCCAATCTGATGCCCCAAAAATATGCTTCACTGCATTCCACAAACGGAAGAGTAGATTGCTTAGCGTTTTAGAATTATCAGAGTAATGAACAACACAATCATCAATCGCTTTCCTCTCGGTTGGACTCAAAAGAGGATTTATTGTATTGATAAACAGTCTGTTAGCCTCTTGAACACACATTATGCAGCCCCTTGAAATTAAACAACTTATAGCACAACTAAAATACTTTACATTTTTCGTCTTACTGATAACTCAATGTAGATTAGTTGAGTTAAGAGCATATAAAGACACAAAAGAACAGCTAAAAAGATATAGCTCAAGGCAAGAGAGTTAGTGCTGTGTTGGCATTGAGCGCACAATTGGAGTAGGGTATTTTCATAAACAATCCTGGGCCTTGTTCACCTTTTCGGTCAGTGAATTTAGGAAAATTAAACGCCAAGAACGCCAAAAAGACTGGGGTCTGGCTTGCAATTTGCATTTTGAACGGCTTTTGTGGTCATGGTTTTGCCAGCCATTCCCGCTGGGAATGGCGAGATAAATTTCTCACCAGCAAAATAGTCGATTGAAAACTTGAAAAATGAGAGGATCCATAACTTAGTAATAATGCCAAAAAAATGTGTATATGGGCACGTTAAAAGATCAGGTTGGTGGGATACTCATGTCATGAAGTAATCCCATCATGCACAGAGAGCTTGTGATTTTGGCCATGTTCACCCATCACAGGGGAACTTTAGATCAATGAGTAGTTATCTCCTTTTTAAATTTTTTACAGGATGAGGGAGGATAAAAAAGATACATAGGATAGGAAGGAAATAGGAAAAACGGTTGCAATTGAGCCTTTTTTTTCCTTTTTTTCCTATCCTATCTATCTTTTTTATCCTCCCTCATCCTGTAAAAAAAATTAAAAGAAGAGATAATTATTAACAATGGAAAGCAAACCTGGTGCACTTAGCTGTTTTCTGAACGTAGACATGGTGTTTCGCTCTCTGAGTCGGTAAAAATTTACTCCAAGTTTACGAAATCAACTTTTATTTTGCTCGCAAAAAATGCTCAGCGGGAATTGCTGCTAGTACACTAATCTTGCATTTAAAATAAGCCTTTAAAAGGCAAAATTGTAATTGCTTTTGAGGCGAAATCCAAAAAAAGGATTACGAACTTTTCCGGGAGCCGCATCGGCGACTGAGCGAAGCCCACAGTGAATGTAGCCCTGAGGCACGAAGGGCTACATTCACTGTGGGCTTCGCTCAGTCGCTCGAGGCGAGCTCTATGAGGGATATTAACCAGATTTGGTTCTCCGCGGAAAGGGATCTGATCAGTTACGGAAGATATCCTCATCGCCAAAAATCTGCTGCTCTGGTAAAAGGAAATTCTCCTTCAAAATTGGACCTTATTCAGGATAGTACACTTTATTCAAGGCGAGCATTCGCCATCTATAAATTATAGGTCAGATCCCCGTCAGTTCATCTAGGAGGATCTGACCAGTTACTTTCAAGGTAGAAAATGCACAAACATAGCCTCCATCTCGACCAACAAGTGAGGCACTACTACGTACATACTCCCACCGCTACCGCACATTCAAATATGGCCTCTGCCTCTATTAACTCAAAATTGCCCGTGGTATTTATGTTCCACGGAGCCGGAGGCTCCCCTTTTAATGCCGCTAAACACTATGGCTGGATAGAAAAAGCTGACCAAGCGGGGTTTATCGCAGTCTTTCCCGAGGCCATGCGCCAGCATATCGCAAAAAGTCCGCATTTCAAATTCAATCCGGGCATGTGGAACGATGGCTCCGGGCAGGGCTTTCCTTTCGATAGGGGCATCGACGACATAGGCTTTCTCAAAGCCATGTTAGCTGACATTGCCACGAAATACCCTATCGCTCCCCAAAGCATATTCTTATGCGGCTTTTCAAATGGAGGAGCCTTTTGCTTCAGGGCGGGCATAGAGCTATCTACGCATATAACCGCCATAGCTTCCGTCATGGGGCATTGCTGGCCTTCTAAAGTCAATCCCCAAAGGGCCTTATCAGCCTTATTGATTGTGGGAGATCGCGACCCGCTGAACCCTCTCGACGGAGGGCTGGGCACAAATCCTTGGGGTGGTGAGCAAAAGTTCAGGCCGCCGATGCAAGAATCGGTTGACGCCTGGCTAAGTCTAATTGGAGCCTCTCATCAACCTAGCCTCGCAAAGAAAACGGGTAGTACTCTCATCCAAAAGTTCGGTCCCGGCACAACCGGAAAAAACTTCACATATATAAATGTAGAAGGACAAGGCCATGAATGGCCGGGGCATCCCCGTCTCCTCGATGCCGCCATCTCAGGGCCACAAGCTCCCTATCTGTTCGATGCAACTGAACTTATCTGGAATTTTTTCCACTCTGCGCATGCAGTAAACCAAGTGGGAGGAGATGCGCATGAAATATCCTAGTTTTCTACCGGAAGAGCTTTCCTACTACCGCACCCTTCACTCGGAAAAAGAGCTTTTTGAAGCTCTCAGGCAAGAATCTGACGAGCATATGGTACAGTTTTTCGAATATGCATGCGAAGATGAAAACTGGGCAGCGCAATATGGCCACTTGATGCGCACCTTTATCAAATGGTTTACAGACGAGTACTTTGAAGGGCGCCTGTATACGCAACACTCATTGCGCGTAGCTATGACCATTCAGTCGCACTTCAAGATCCTAGAGCCCTACATGTATTACGACGTGGACATCTTTGTCGAAGAAAACATAGTCCCCGTCAACAGCCTGCTCTTTGGAGCGGCCAGCCCTTTCTTTTCCGAAATCTTGCGCCTGGAATGCCAAGAAAAAGGGACAAAAAGCCTGCAACTGAAACATGTGACCTTTCCGATTTTCATCATGATTCTCGAATTTGTGCATACTGGCAATACGCATTATCTTTGGAGGAAAAACCAAGAGGAGCTATTCGAGCTTTTGAACCAAGCGCGTGCTTGGAGCATAAGCGAACTGACCGAGCTATGCGCCTATATTCTAAAAAGGTATCTCAATGAAGAGAATGCACTTCCCATGTTCAAAATAGCCCATGCCAAAGGGTTGATTGAGCTGCGCCAACGGTGCCTGGATTTTATTAATGCCCACAGCCCCTCCACGAAAATAAGCGGCAAAAGTTTGCCCGATGATCTGGAAGTGGAAATTGATGAGTGGAATGACCGCAGCGGCGAGCTGCTCAAAGCTTTAGCGCCGATGCTCTCCCATCTGATTTGCCGCAATTCTACAGCGGAAAATGCCGATTTATGCGACCTCGTCAAAACCTGTCCAAAGCTAAAATCTCTGGACTTGCAGGGAACTTCCCTCTGCCATCCCACNNAAAACCTACGCGAATTAAATCTTTCGCATTGCGAATGGATGCAAGACAATGATTTCAGAAATTTCGTCAAGCGCTGTCCCTATCTGCGCAAACTGCTCGTAGCCAACAACCCGCAGCTGTCCTATGTGAGTTGGGACATTCTCGCCAAGCTCCTGCATTTGGCCATCCTAGACGTCTCTCAATGCTCCCAAATTGGCGATGTGGAACTGGCCATCATTGCCGCATCCTCTCCGCATTTGCGCGAACTCCGTCTAGACGATTGCCGAAACATCACCGCCAAGGGGATAACCGCTTTGACCTCTCACTGCAAACGCCTGGTAGAGCTGCATATTGTCAGCTGTGATAATATTGAAGAGACTGGCTTTCAAACTATTGCCCAAGAATGCCAGCAACTCAACTTGCTCAACCTTTCGCACTGTGGCGGCCTTACCAAAAAAGCACTGGGCATGATCGCCAGTGGCTGCCACTCCCTGCAAGTGCTTTATGTCAAGGATACGCCCGTGAGCTCTCACCTGGTCGAGCAAATCCGCACTATCTATCCACGCCTCACCATTCATACTTAA
>PLSG01000256.1 GCA_003164155.1 Parachlamydiaceae bacterium
TGCATGCTTACCAAGCGTTATGGCTTTTTGGGACTGTTGCATTCTAGCATATTGGCTATATTTTTGATTGGCTTAATATTTGTCTTAAATAAATAAAAGGTCCAGTGCATATATGTGGAGTCATCGTTATCTTTCGAGGATCGATTTCAGAGTGCTGCCGGTGATCTTGGCTTTGATGTTCATCAGCCTACTGGTTATCTCGGCCCACTCTGCGGTCAAAGCCGTAGATGGATTCGAAGAGACTTTTTTCACCTCTATGGTGCTGCAGCAACTTAAGTGGTTTGTGGTGGGTGGCGCTGTTTACTTTTTTTTTGCGGGCTTCGACTACAATAAATTGAGAGAATGGACATGGCTGCTCTATGCTTTGATGTTGCTCTCTTTGATAGGTCTGTTTTTTACCGATTCCATCCAGCGGGTGCATCGCTGGTATCGCATTCCCTTAATTAACGCCAGCTTTCAGCCTTCCGAATATGCCAAACTGATTGTGGTGATCACCCTGAGTTGGTTTCTGGAGCGGCGCAAAAGTGAATCTGCCGCGTGGAGCACTGTATTTTTTGGCGGCTTAATTGTCGGCATACCTTTTTTGCTCATTCTCAAGCAGCCCGATCTGGGTACAGCTCTTGTGTTATATCCCATAGCTCTGGTGATGTTTTATTTTGGAGATGTACATCCCTATTTTGTGCGCTTCATGAGCTGGATGGGGGGGATTGCCCTGATCATAGTGGCTTTGATATTTTTAGGCGTGGTGTCTCATCAAGACATCCGCCCTTATGCTACTAAAGTGCTCAAAGAATATCAGTTTGACCGGCTCGATCCCCATACTCACCACCAAAAGGCTGCAGCCACGGCGATTGCCTTAGGGGGAGGGCTTGGGTCGGGATGGCGCAAAAGCGAATTCTCCGGCGGTGGCTGGCTGCCCATGCCCTATACTGATTCCGTCTTTCCAGCTTTTGGAGAGGAATTTGGATTCGTGGGATTAGTGCTTATGCTGCTCCTTTTTTATGCGTTGATCTATTTTAGTTTTCAGGTATCTACGGTCGCCAAGGATCATTTCGGCCGGCTTTTATCTGCGGGTATAACAGTGTATTTAGCCATGCATATATTAGTCAATGTTGGTATGATGTGTGGATTCTTACCAATCACTGGCGTGCCTTTAGTGTTGGTGACCTATGGGGGATCTTCTGTTCTCTCCACTATGGCTGCCTTGGGAATGCTGCAAAGCATCTATAGCCGTAGATTTATGTTTTAAATTGATTTTTAACGGGTATATTAGCATGCATGCTTTTATTTTTACTCCAGGCCTGTGGCTGGGAGAGGGGACCATTAAGATAAGCACTTCGCCAGAAAATCTGAAGTTTTTTACAAAGTGGAATAGCACAAAACGCGAAGAAAAAGGCGTAATGGTGATCGAAACCATCCAGCAAGTGGAAATTTTAGGGGTTCCCCAACAACTGGTGAATAACTTGTACTTCTCGAAGGTTTCGCAAACGTCTTTTGCTGTTAGACTGGAAAATGAGTCGGTCACGCAGGTGATGGGACAGGGCGTTTTGGATGATAAGATGATCGCTTGGGAATTTCGCAATCTCCCCAATTTTGATGGCTTTGAAACCTACCGCCTACAGCCCAACGACGATTACCTTATGCATGCAGAATATGCCTCCGCCGATGGCTTCCATCGCACGGTCATTGAAGGGCGCGTTTGGAAAAAATTCGCCTAATTTGTGGCTTGCTCGAAAAGGGGCCATGGGTTTGGATTATTCACCATACAGCGCACCTACAACGTGGGAAATTTCGCCTCGCCAATGTCGTTCACTCTAAGCATTAAAATTGAGGGTGGATTAGTCTTTTTCCTCAGCTTGAAGGGCTGACAGTCCCTTCTTGCACAGAGGTCTGGCTTGTGATTTTGGCCATGTTCACCCATCACAGGGGAACTTTCGGTCAATGAGTAGTTATCTCTTCTGTAAATTTTTCACAGGATGGGAAGGATAAAAAAGATGGATAGGATAGGGAGAGGATAGGAGAAACGGTTGCAGTTGCCGAAATTTTGACCCAAAAGATGAGCATAGCCGTCAGCAGGTCTGAGAGTAGGTTCGCGTTCGCTATGCCCTAAGCTCCGGAGGAGCGGTATGGGTGAAGCCCACTGCGTAGCCCCGGAGGGGCAAGCTGTGGGTGCAGTGAGAGGTAGATTCTGAGCTCCGGAGGAGCGGCATGGGTGTGTCATAGAGTTTGAAACGGCAAATGAGGATCATTTACCTATGAGCCGCCATCAGCGCAACCAACTTATCCACACGATGTGGGCGATAAAAAAACTACAACGCCTGATCAAAAGAGATCGATATTGTACTGTCATAGCATGTTATAGAATATCTAATTGTTAGTAAATTAACAATTAATGTAATTAATTTTACTATCATATGTAGTGTCTATAGATCGCGATGTAACTTAAATGAACTTTTAAGTTCAGGGATGGGTGTATGTCTTCTTCTATAAATTTTACTCCTCGTGATTTAGGCGGCATACAACCTGGTGTGTCTGTCTCAAGCCCTGTTCGCGCTTCACATAAGGGGGCGGCACAAAGGAGCGAAGCTGCTAAGGCCCCCTTAAGTGCACGTCCCTCTCAAAATCAAGGCTCAACTCCGATTGCCAAAGGCAGTGCAAAAGAAGCCCTTACAAAATTAGCTGATAAAGTTAAAAATAGTTACCAAAAGGCCAGTTTTTGCGGTAAATTGGGCATAGTTCTCGGGATTGCCACCTTGGCCTTCGCTGCCTTGGCTGTGTTCGCAGCTGGCGTGGCTAATCCTTTTACAGGAGGCATAGTAGCTGCTGTATTGGGATTTGTGGCGGTGGGAGCCCTAGTTTCGACGGGCGTTGCCGTCTCAGCCAGAGATGCATATAAGGAAGTGGGAAATGAAGGAAAAAAAGAATTAAAGCGTAAAATAGGGAATGAGATAAAGGAGGTTGAAAGCAGTATAAAGATGGCCAAGCTCTACCAGGAACTCGGAGTTAAACCTATGTATGGTAGTCCACCCGATCCAAACGCTTTAAAGGACCTAAATGCTATTCTAGCTAGCGCTGAAATGGCATATAAGCGTAGCTTCGCTTAATTAATTCGCTTTTCAGTCCGATGGCTTCATTAGAAAGGCTCATTAGAAAGGCACAATATGGAAAACTACAAAATCAACTTTGCGCTGGCCAAAGAGAATCAACTCAAATTCTCTCTTAAAGAGCTTATGCAAAAAGAAAATGGGATTCAACAACTTTTAGAGATTTCGGATGAAGTTTTAGATTTGTATTATAAGGCCGCCTTACATCTGTTAGATGAAAAGCGCTGGAAAGATGCCTCGGATGCTTTCCTTTTTCTCGTTTTATTGAATCCTTTTGTGCACAATTATTGGATTGGAGCTGGAATTGCCGAACAATCCTTAGGCAATTTTGAGCAAGCCATTCAATATTATGTTTTATCACAAGCCTCAGATTCTACCGATCCCATCAGCTATGCGCATGCCTTTCAATGTTGCCTGGCGTTGGATGAGACGGAAACTGCCCAAAAATTTTTAGAAGAAGCATTGGAATGCTGTGGTGATAAGGCTGAGTTTAGCGCGCTAAAAAACAACTTAAACAGCTATCAAATGGAATGGGGAGCTTCAGCGCTCAATCCCGCAGAAGAGGGTTAGTACACTGTCAAGATTGAATTGGCGGGATAAGATTATCATTTTTATCTATCATTTATTCTCTGTCAGCCCTTCAGGCTGACAAAGGTCAAAGACGAGGTTAAATTATGGATGCCATGGAAGAAGCTCTTAGCGAAATAATAGAATTGGTTATGGAAAGAGAGAGATATAGCCACACTAACCAGCTAGAGAGCTTTGCACTTCACAAGAGACGCGTTAAAATGCAATCACTCGAAGCCTTGGGAGCATATAGAAAACGCTTAGAAAATGGGTATAAGGTGATCATTGAGACTATAGAAAATCAAGGTTTACACAGTCCAGTTGAGGATATAAACTCCTAAGAGATGCAGGTGTGATCTGAGTTTATCAAGGATGCTATGCAGAGGGGACTTTATGGGATGGATTAGTGAGAAGCGCCTGGAAAAGCGGTGGCAGGGCCACCGCGTGAATAGATAGCTTGAGAGCCTTAAGCAGCTTTGATTTTGATATCAACGCCGGCAGGCAGCGTGAGCGCTTTTAAGGCATCGATAGTCTTTCCTGTGGGATTGAGGATATCGACGAGTCTTTTATGTGTGCGCATTTCAAACTGCTCACGTGACTTACGGTCGACGTGAGGGGAGCGCAACACAGTGTACTTCTCAATTTCAGTAGGCAAAGGAATAGGACCGGCTACGCCAGCACCTGTGCGTTTGGCGGTCTCTACGATGTCGATTGTAGAGCGGTCTAGCAGGCGTTGGTCGTACCCTTTCAAGCGGATGCGTATTTTCTGACGCTGAGCTTGTTTGGGTTGCTTGTCCTGTTTGGGCTGCTTGTCTTGTTTGGCCATAATTATAAAACCTATTTCTTAACGATTTCTTCTTGAATTTTTGTGGGTACACGCTCAAAGTGGCTAGGCTCCATGACGTAACTAGCACGTCCTGAAGAAAGCGATCTCAATTGTGTGGAGTATCCGAACATTTCACTCAAGGGCACTTCAGCGTGAACTATAGCTGCGCCTTTATGAGATTCTTGTCCGATAATCTTGCCGCGTCTGCGGTTAAGGTCTCCCATGACATCGCCTAAAGCTGCTTCAGGTGAAGTCACATCGACTTTCATAATAGGTTCTAGAATGATAGGCTTAGCTTTGCGCGCCGCATCCTTAATAGCCATCGAACCGCATATCTTAAAGGACATCTCACTCGAGTCAACATCGTGGTAAGATCCGTATACAATCGCCACTTTGACGTCGACGAGGTTGTATCCAGCCAGAACGCCTGTTGCCAAGCCCTCTTCGATACCTTTGATAGTAGGTGAGATGTATTCTTTGGGAATGACACCGCCCACGATCTTGCTGACGACTTCGTTGCCCTTGCCTTTCTCGTTGGGTTCGATCTCCAGTTCGACGTGCGCGTATTGACCGCGGCCGCCAGACTGCTTGACGAACTTTGTTTGAGAAGTAGCAGGAATGCTGATGGTCTCTTTGTAAGCCACTTCAGGACGTCCGACGTTGGCCTCAACATGGAACTCGCGCACCATCCTGTCGTGCAGGATCTCCAAGTGCAGCTCGCCCATACCGGCAATGATCGTCTGTCCAGTCTCTTCGTTGGTAGAGACGCGGAAAGTGGGGTCTTCTTCCGATAGGGAAGAGAGCGCCATGGCCAATTTTTCGCGGTCGCCTTTGGACTTAGGTTCGATAGCCATGGAGATGACGGGTTCAGGGAACTCCATCTTCTCGAGAATCAGCGGCTTATCAGGTGAACACAGGGTATCTCCGGTGCTGGCTCTTTTCAGGCCGATGCAGGCGGCGATGTCACCAGTGTAGAACTCATCGCGCTCTTTGCGCTGGTTAGCATGCATTTCAAGCAGGCGTGAGATTCTCTCTTTGGTGCCCTTGGTGGTATTGATCAGGTTCATGCCTTTCTCTAGTGTTCCGCAGTAAATGCGGATATAAGTCAACTTGCCCACATAGGGATCGGTCATGATTTTAAAGGCCAAGGCCGCAAAAGGCGCAGAGTCATCGGGAGGAAGCAGGATTTCCTTGTCTTCGTCTATGTCATGCGCTTTGATGCTGCCGCGATCTAGAGGAGAAGGCATCCAGTTGATGACGGCGTCGAGCAACTGTTGCACGCCTTTGTTCTTGAAGGCAGATCCACACAGCACTGGAGTGAACTTGTTGCTGCAGACACCTTTGCGGATGGCTCCATTGATCTCGTCGGCGGTAAGCGCGTCGGGATTTTCGAGCACTTTGGTCAAGAAAGCTTCGTCGGTTTCGTCGACTGTGGCCAACTCGTCAAGGAGCTGAGCGCGCAGTTCTTGACACCGTTCGAGCATGTCTTCTGGGATGTCGTGTTCTTCCCAGTCCGCACCCAAGGTTTCATCGTGGAAGTATAGTGCGCGCATAGTCACGAGGTCGACCATGCCTTTGAATTCGGATTCAGCGCCGATGGGGCAATGCACGGCGAGTGCATTGGCATGCAGTTTTTCATGCATCGTTTTAATAGCATCGTCGAAGTCTGCACCGATGCGGTCCATCTTGTTGACAAAGGCGATCCGCGGAACGCCGTATTTGTCAGCCTGACGCCATACCGTTTCGGACTGCGGCTCAACGCCAGATACCGAGCAAAATACTGCTACGGCGCCATCTAGCACGCGCAAGGAGCGTTCCACTTCAATAGTGAAGTCGACGTGCCCAGGCGTGTCAATGATGTTAATTTTGGTGCCTTTCCAGAAAACGGTGGTGGCAGCAGATGTAATCGTAATGCCCCGTTCCTGTTCTTGCACCATCCAGTCCATGGTGGCAGCGCCATCATGAACTTCCCCCATCTGATGAACGCGTCCCGTATAGTAAAGGATGCGTTCAGTAGTGGTTGTCTTGCCAGCATCGATGTGCGCCATGATGCCGATATTGCGCACATTCTGTAGCTTTTCTTCTTTTGGTCTTGCCATAGCTGTTGTCTTCTCCTCTTACCATTTATAGTGGGCAAAAGCTTTGTTAGCTTCAGCCATACGGTGAGTATCATCTTTTTTCTTGATGGTGGATCCTTGATTATTGTAACAGTCAGCTAATTCGGTCGCAAGTCCATCTTCCATGCAGCGTCCAGCTTTTGTACGGGCATGCAGGATGATCCAGCGCATGGCCATAGAAGTGCGGCGGCTAGGGGAGATCTCGATAGGCACTTGATAGGTTGCACCACCGATGCGGCGAGATTTTACTTCAAGTGAGGGCTTGGCATTTTCTAGAGCTTGCTCAAAGGCTTCAAGTGCACTTTGCGCTTTAATTCTTATGGCAAATTTCTCTAGGGCGTTATAAACGATTCTACGCGCAATGGATTTTTTGCCCTGTTCCATTACCTTATTGATAAACTTTGAAAGTATAGTGCTCCCGTAGAACGGATCGGGTTCTGTTTCCCGTTTTACAGCACGACGTCTTCTTGACATAGTGTCCTCTTCGTAAATGTAAGGCGTTTTTTTGGTAAAACTAGATATCTGGATATCTAGACATTTAACCCAAGCGCCCCATAATAGTAGGGGCATCTCGGGCGAAGAGGAAGATCTCGATTATTCACCTGATTTCTGTGCGCATTGACTCTAATAATTAGGATCAAGGCGTTAGAAACCCGTGCGTGGTTTGCGTTTTGGCAGGCATTAGTGCATCTCAGTAGATCTGAAATAGACGGGACCGACTAAAACGCATACCGCGCAATAGGATACACATTTAGGTGTATCCTAGTGTTACTTAGGGCGTTTTGCCCCGTATTTCGATCTTCCTTGCTTGCGGTCTTTTACAGCCGCACAGTCTAATGCTCCGCGCACAATGTGATAGTTCACACCAGGCAAGTCTTTTACACGGCCGCCGCGCACAAGCACGATGCTGTGTTCTTGCAAATTGTGGCCTTCGCCGCCAATGTATGCAATGACTTCTTGTCCTGTGGACAATCTTACCCAAGCTACTTTACGCAGTGCAGAATTGGGTTTTTTAGGTGTTTTTGTCTTCACTTGGAGACATACACCTCGGCGTTGCGGGCATTTTTGCAATGCAGGCGACTTGCTCCGTTTTATCTTCGGGGAACGCGGCTGCTTAACCAGTTGGTTAATTGTCGGCATGTTTTGCCTTCTCCTTCATCAAGGTTTATAGGTATAGCTCAGGATACCTGGTCATTATAGGTAAAGTGCCTTTTCTCTGCAAAAGAATTCTGATGAAAATTAGCGAATGGACTGCAGATAAAGCACGATCTCTGAATGGACTAGCTTTTGCGCCAGTTCAAGTGCCGAATATTTTTCTTTCTCTACAACGTAATTGCCTAAGTTATTCACATAGCGCCAGACAGACTGATTTCTTTCGTAAACAATCCGTGTATCACATCCCAGTTCAATCAAGAGCAGACACATCTCCAAATTATTATTGAGGATTGCCCAAAATAACAAAGAAGTGTCCTTAAATCGCTCTTTTCCGTGACCGGGGTGAATAAATTTTTGGGGTTTATAGTCATAGACGGTTTCTTGTAGTCCTCTTGATGCGCCTTCTTCTTTTTTATATTCAGTGAGCCAGGGAATTATGATGCTGTTTATATATTCTCTCCGCATTTGCAAAGGGTTGGCTCCGAGTTGAATTAAGGATTCTAACAGCTCGAATTGATCATGCTGGGCAGCTAGCTCAATAGCCGAGATACCCTCTTCAAATGCGATAAAGTAGTCATAATCGGGATGGTCATTATCATTATCGCTAATGTTTATGTAATGGCCCATCAAACTAATAGATGGAACTTGCATGGCAGCTTGCTCGGGCTTTAAGAAGAGAATCTCCTTAGCGGCTGCGTAATCTTTCATATGGATGGCAATGTGTAACTCAGGCCATTTCCATTGTTTATAGAGGTTTAATTGCTCTTGTACAGAAGGCTGCACGCATTCAGTAATCCCATTTATTCCGAAAACACAAGCGAAT
>PLSG01000068.1 GCA_003164155.1 Parachlamydiaceae bacterium
CTATGTGCCTCCTATGCGCCTTACCACGCTCAAAGAAATGGTGCATCTGGCCATCAATTCGTTTGTAGGGGTGGTGGCTTCCAATGCAGGCACGGCAGCTTATGTTTCAATCCGACCAGGTGCAACCGTGCTCTCGCCTTTCCAAGTCATTACACCCGGCTCTATAGGACCCGTAGCGCCAGTGGTCGTCTCGCCGGTGAGTCCTTGATTATAGTCTCACTTTAGCATAGGCTTCAATCTTGGCAAAGCAAGCGGCTGCCAGATCGTGTTTAGCATAGGCTTGATAAATGCGCCCTTTAATAAAATTGCCGCCTAAAGTATCTGGTAGCTGTTTAGCCACGGCTTCATGATCCCATATCGCCTGACTTTGCATTTCTTCAAAGCTTAGCACTTTTGTTTCTTCGACTCGGAGGCTGTAGTTTATCAATTGAAAATTTATGGAGATTTTTGAATGCCCAGAACTCCGATAGCTTATTTCTTGTATGCGGTGTTTTTGGCCTTTGATAGTAATTCCACCTTCCAGGTTTTTATAAAAACCTACTTCTTTAATCATAGGTAAAAAGAGCTCATCCAATGTAGTTGCAATTTTTTTATGATTTTTGTGGATACAAATCCGCCATACGAAAGAAACCAAGGGGATTTCGATAGCATGAAAGCTACCTCTCGATGATAAAGGCTCTCCGGAAAAAGAGCACAGCGTTTCTTGTGCGCCATTTCGATTAGTTTCACGGTATAATTGACAAATCTCTCTCTTTTGAAAAAATTCTGTGTAGTACGCTTTCAAAGACGTCAAGAAAAGCAGCTCTTCTTTAGAATATGCAGAATCCTTATCAGTCCCATAGGTCCCTGTGATTTCTTGGACAAAGTCTTTTAAATAGTAGTGATCTGAAGTCTTTCCCGAAAGACTTGTGCGCCCTAATGCACCGACTTGATTTGACAATGCCGCACTTTTGTCTACATTGCTTTTTATTTCCTCTTCTGGATGCGTCGGAACCAAAGGGGGCCTTGATAAAGATTGTGTCGCTAAAATGCTGGCAAGTGAAGACATATTTCAACTCTAGTTAAATGTTTATTGTAAAAATAGGCAAACTTAAAAACACACCTGCTATTGATTGGCGTTGATAGGATCAATATCACATTCCAAATGTTAATGTCAATTACATAGAATATGTATTTATCAAAATAAGTTGATCATTCTCTCTCGGATCGAATTTAGAAATTTTAAACACAAACAAACACCCAAAAGGCACAAAGCAGAAGATGGAAAATTTAGGGTCTGTAAATTTTTTCCTGTTCCTTCTTTGTGTCCTTTGCGTGCTTTGTGTGTTTCTTTGCGTTTAAAATTTTAAAAATTCGATAAACGAGAATGGACTACATTTTTCCTATCCTCTTATGGAGTGAGGCTCTCAAGAATATAGTTGTGAGACAGGGAGTCCGACCACCTTTTCCCAGCGAATGTTTTCACTTTCTTATTCTTTATCATATGAATCAAATTATAAATTTCTAACAATAATGCCTACTTTGGCAGCTCGGTTGAAAAGATCATCTTTATCATTTATGGTGTGGCCTTTTGCCGTAACAGCGAAGGTGGTTTCCACATCGAAACCATGCCTTATAGCAAGATCTCTTAAGTTCGTTACCGAATAACCTCTAAGCGCATTGATTAACACCCAGACCGTACCATGTTTAATATTTTTAAAAGAGCTTTTATGTTGATTAATGGCTGCCGCAATGCGACTTCTAAGTGAATTTTCGCTGGTGATTTTCAGTAATTGATCGTTGTTTACCTGCCATTTATGGCTTGTCTTAGAGTTTCTCTCATATAAATGCAACTTCTGGAAGTTTGTTGAAACAGCCTCTTCATCCCCCACCACAAGATCTTGCAAAATAATTTGTTTGGGCAGCGTACTTATTTCATAGTCTACAATGCCACACATAATGGACGTAAAACTCGTCGATTTAGGATGTTCTTCAAATACTTTTCGAAATGATTCATCCACATAAATTGAATTGGCGGTAAAGATTGCGCGTCCGCAAGGTCTTAGCATTTTCTTTATGAGGTGAAAAATTTTTTCTTGCTGCTTGTTATTGAAAAAGTGAATGAGATTTTGACACAAGATGAGCCCCACTTTATTCACAAGTTCGGGTTTTATTTCCACTAATTCTAAGCAATCCCCCTCTATAACGGTTAGCTTTCTTTGAATCTCAACGGGGAGTCTGCCTTTTAAAGTTTGAAACGTCGCAATTTCTACAGGTTCAATATCATTCAAATACACATGCTGAGCTTCTGTGCAAGCTAATAGGATAGCATTTTCTCCGCTTGCTCCAGCAATCTCTACCACCACTTGATTCTTGGCCAACTGCATAGCACGGGCTAAAATTTCTGGATTCATGGAAAAAGCTTGTCCATAATTTGATGTGTCGGCAATTGATCTGGGCAAAGACTCATAAATGCGCTGCGCAATTTTTGCCACAGCAGAGAGGGTTGGGTCGTTACGGCAACCTTTGGCAAGATACATAGATAAAACGCTTCGATAGCTTAAATTTACAAGGGCAGGTAAAGGATGTGATGTATCGAAGTACGGTAATTTTTTGTTAAAAATGAAGGCTTGCTCCTCGGGGGGAATACAAGAGCTAATCAACGTCATAAGATGATCAGGTAAACCTTGTCTTCTACCAAAAACTTCATAACATATGTCTAAAACTCCCTCTTCAGAATGGGTCGGCAAAGACCGCATTTCAGGGGATTTTGATTTTGTTGTAAGAGAAAGAGATCGTTCCGGAGAAGTTTTAGCAGATACAAAATAACTCTCTGGTTTTGAGCTAATAATTGGTGATACATCTCCTAGGATACTTGCCATAGACTCCTGCTTTATTTAATTTCAATTTCAGGTCTTTTTATAGCCACATTCATTTCTCTTTTCACACAGCGCCAATAAGTCAGTCGACTATTCTTTAATTTTTGGGGTAGAAATAGAATAAGAAAGATTGAACCATTCACATAGTGAGTTAATATAAGCGATTAGCACATCTAAATGCACTTTATCCTCAATACCTATAGAAAATCTGATTTTGTGTAAACGTCCCAGGCCGATGACGGAGGTGGTTTTATATCCAAAACTGCTGCGCAGTAGAATGGGCATTTTTGATCCATCTAATTCACGCAAAAAAACATCAAAAAACAATTCATAATATTTCTGCTCGCGAAAACAGATATCTATGAAATGGCTGCTTTCATCATTTTTGGCAGATATCATTAAGGCGCGACCCCCTATGGCTTTTTCAAAGCTTTCAGCCCCCTCAGGGACCTTAAACGCGGGACTGATCCTTTGGTAGACATAATTGGCATTGTGGTATATTTTCTGGCGATACGCATCTAGCTCTGCATCGCAACAGTTATAAAAATGACATAGACCGCGATAATTAGCCATGTCCGGCCGCCCCATCTGCTCTACCTTTGCAAAGGCCTCTAAAAGCAGTTTGTTCTGTGCATCTTTCGGATTGCAATATACGCAATAGGTGCCGGCGCTAAATTTGTCCCAACCGAGCA
>PLSG01000031.1 GCA_003164155.1 Parachlamydiaceae bacterium
TCATCAAACGGTACAGCATTTTTACCTCTTTCTAAGATCATACGGATGTCTTCCCGGTAGAAAACAATCCCTTTTATCGTAGCAGGCAAGCGATCTAGAAGCTTTTGAGCAACAGTTTCGTTTTCAACGCCATTGAAAATGGAACCAGTGTCTATAATTGCTTTAAAATTATCTTTATCGACTTGTGTGTCGATGATCTGATCTATGACATCTGGGAAGTTGCTCGCTTCAAGCTCATGTACTTCATTTTGGCACTGTTCCCAAGCCAAATTTAAGGTCTTCCCATCAGTTCCTTCAGCTTTAATTGTAGTCAGCTTGTGGTGGAAAGTAGCGCTATTCCATGGGGTACCTGTAAAACCACTAGGATCCAAAAATAGCTCAACGAAATCTTGAGAATTCAAGGTAAGCTTCTTGGTGTGGATCTGAATTTTAGGCAACACATAAGAACGGACATAATGGAAAATCCGCATTTTTTCAGAATTGAGATTTTTCGTAATTTTTTCGACATCACCTTCTGTATATCTAAAAATAGATATGCCTTTAAGATCTCCGCAAAGATCTAAAAATTCTCTGTAAGCAGGTATGTTCTCATGCTTAAGCGAAGGATTTGCAACTAAAGCTGAAGTGATATCGTGCCTTAATCTTTCCATGTGAGAGCTGATAATAGTCTTGGGAATACCACACTTATCATACATTTGGAGTGTGTAATTGACTAACTCATAGGGATTGCCAAATTGAGAGCCTTCATTGGGTGTATTATTTGCAACGTAAGGAACAGCTAAGATCTTTTTAGGATCCCCGGAGAAACCAAAATGTGTACCGCATTCTTTTCTAAGTGTCAAAGGTAGCAAACGATTAAATTGCTCCTTCCTTAATGCAACCACATTTTTCAATATTTCAACCTCGGGAACAACATGTGTTATACTCTTTCCTTTTACGTTATAAAGCTCTTGAATTAAAGCTTCTAACTTTTTATCTGTATGAGGATCTTCATGTGCATCATGCAAGTAGCTTCTTAGCAGTTTTTCCTGTGCCGGATTTATGTCTTGAAGCATCTTCTGGAATAAAACTGCCCCTTTCTTAGTAGGGTCTATAGACGAGCTTTTCGCGCGTTTGAGATCCAAATCAATCAAGAGGGGTTTAACATCTGCATGATAACATTCCTCTGTCATCGATGAAAAGCCTTTCGGGACAGCTTGCTTAATTTTTTTGTCAGTCATAAGAGTTTGAAAGAAATCCACAACACAGTCAAGGTGATCTGGTTTTAACCCTTCAGGTGCATCTAAAGTAAAGTTAACTTCGTGGCGCGTGTTGAGGATTAAATCCGCTTCATCAATAATAGCCTTTCCTTTTTCTTTGAAAAGTAAAAGAATACTTCTCATGATTTCAATTTTATTACCTAATTCAGGTTCATCTTTGATGCTATGAGAGTATTGATATAATGCTTCTTGATACTTCAGAGTAAGGCAAGACATGCTCTTGTCTGTAATGACGAGATACTCGCGATTCCTCCTAACTGCCAGCAAGTTATTGTAAATCATGGTAAGCTTGTCGATCGAGAAATAGGTGTTTCTGTCAAATTGTAAAACGTTAGTTGGCTGGTGGAAATTATCACGTGATTGAACAAGCATATCTTGCGATACAGTTTCAAAAAGTGATTCAGGAACAACCACAACAGACAAATGCTCTCCATCGGCATTTTTCAAGGCTAAGATGGGCAATAATACTTTTGTTTTTCCTCCACCCATAATAATTTGCATGATAACATGAGGCTTGTCCTTTTCAGGTAAAAGCATGTTTTCTAATTTGTCTACTTGTTCTTGACGCATCATAATGTTGCTGAAGTATTCAAAAACAAGATACTCGCGATGTGCTCGAGGGTCATAAAGTCTTAAAGCTGTCAATTCACTGTGGAATCTGCTTATCATATCCTTTATTGTAGGATCTTCAAGATCAACATGATCCACATCTACTTTCATGATCCCTTTAAGAATAGCCAGAGAACGCTCAATTTGCTTTTCCCTCGTCCCAGTGATGAGATATTCTTGAATATTCTTGAAGATGGCTTCACTATCCTCATCGTTCAAAACAGGGTTGCGTGCTTTCAATCCTTCCACATTATTTTGCAGGTAAAAGACAATAAGTTCTTGCATAGTTAATGAAGTGCGCTCTGTGCCCTGGAGCTGTAATTCACGAGCCACTCCTTCTGTAGCAATGGGGGTTTTATTTGCTATTGTCTCGATATGAATTTCAGCTCTCAAAAAAGCCTTATGTAGTTCAGCACTTTGTACCATAAGGGTTGTTTGAGTAAGGCTTAACCGCTGAGACAACGTAACAGCATCATGGCCAGATAACTCCTTTAGTGCTGCCAGGACTTCAGTTTTCAAAACTTTTGCATTTCTTTGGGGATGTCTCTCAGTAAAATCTACTTCACCATTTTCACGCGAGCACAAAGTCAAAAGATCGTTAAGAGTGACACGATTATCTAGCCATTCCTCATTGCTACCCTCTTTTTTATTTACCCGGCTTACGAGTTGTTTTTCATAACGCTGGATTAATGTAGCGGTATCAACGGAAATTTCTTCTGTATTAAATGAAACCTCCTTTTGTGAAGCAGCGAGTTTTCTAGTGTATTCAGCATCTTTCCTCGCTTCGGCAAAAAGACGATTTAGAACAGGAGTGTTTTCATTTTGATCTTCATCGCCAGCTTCATCGCCAGTGGATAAACAGGCATCAAGCGCCTTATGCGCATCATCAGCCAATCCACTTTTTTTATCCTTTAAAACAAATAGCCCCCCTCGAGCACCAGTACTTGTTGAAACAGCCGGTACAGTTATCAAAGGACTTTGAGGTGCTTTGAAGACTTTTAGAGCAGCCTGATCATAAATAAGAGGAGACTGCGGCTTTACTGGGCGCACACTCTTTGCGAGTTTCGTTTTCCACCCAAAAGAAGGTTGAGATCCATACCAAGAGTTTTTATATAATTTAGGAATTACCTTTCCGGTAAGATTTTTCCATATTTTCTTATCAAAAAGCTCTTCATACTTAGCTGGAAACTTATCAGGATTTTGGCAAACCATAGCTAAAAATTGCAGCACAGCTATTTTTTGTGATGAAGAGGACTTTTTTGGTTGAGCTATACCAATAACAAGAGCTGTTCGAGATAGGAATGAATCGATATTTGATTCATTTTTTTCTTCTAGCCCCAATCGCAGCTCTTCAACAAGGTGAGGATCTTTTTGCTTAGCGCGACTGTAGTAAGCCGGCAGAAGTTGAAGATAGGGCTCATCTTGTCTTAACAATGTTGCTGAAGTCACTTCAGTAAGTATGGGTTCAAATACCCATTGATTTTTTCCCCCGATTATTTTGACTTTCCCTTTATGCAAATCATGTGAGAAAGTAAACAAATCAGCTAGTTCCTTATTAAGACTCTTTAAAGACAGTCTGGTTTTAACTGCACTAGCCGACGGTAAGCTTTGGCCGAGACTCCCCAT
>PLSG01000470.1 GCA_003164155.1 Parachlamydiaceae bacterium
TGATACTGTGAAGCCTGCCCCCTTTATGTGCGTATAACTCAAGGAATAA
The DNA here is from genome assembly GCA_003164155.1 of Parachlamydiaceae bacterium. Taxonomy (GTDB): domain Bacteria; phylum Chlamydiota; class Chlamydiia; order Chlamydiales; family Parachlamydiaceae; genus BOG-1457. The sequence goes on from PLSG01000470.1 coordinate 50, forward strand.
AGCAACAAACAATCCACAACAACATATTTTATTTAAATACAAAAGATTGTACAATGAATTTAAAACAAGCACAGACAACACAAAGTAAATATTTTAGGATACTAAAATGTCCACTAATTTATCTTCTAATAATTCTCTACCTGTGCAGAATTTTCATCAAAAAGCGCAAGAATTGCTGACTATATGGAAAAAAGAAGGCGCGATCGATGAGCTGTCGGCCGCAGTTCTTGATCGCCGCACGGCAGAGTTGGGGACAGATATAATTTTAAATAAATCAGCGTCGCAATTAAAGCTCAATTTTGAAGCGTTAAAAAACGAAATCGCCGTCCTCTACACTAACAAAAGCGAGCCTTCTGCTGATCTGCAGAAAAATTACGCTGACTTTGAAAAATCTGCCCAAGCAGCTGCGGCAGTCTTTGAGCCAGAAGGTGAGGAAAGCTCTTCTTCGGCGCTGCCTAAAGTTACAACCCCTTTGCCTGCACTAAGTGAGACGGAAGGGAAGAATTTGAAGCCCCAGCCTAAACACAACACCGAAAAGCGCTGGTTTCAAATGCATGCCTATGTGGAGAAATTTTTAGCTGAAAACCACACCATAGAGCCTGAGACCAGAGAGAGTCTCCAGGTTTTTGCTTTACAGTACCTTGCCAAAGTCGCCAACANNCCAACATAGGACGTGCAGAAGCCCTTGCCGCCCATCGATCGATTAATCCGTATCAAGATCCAGGTGGGTGTGATTATCACCGCGAATACCTACACGAAAATAGATTATTAAAAGATATTGAAGATCAGATAAAAACGCTCGCGGGTTTTAAAGGCGTCGATGTGAAGCAAATCAGCCATCGGCAATTCAAGCAGCAGATGCGCTTGAATTATACCTACAAAAACATTGCCAATCCCCATGGGAAAAGAGATGAAGATGAGCTGCAAGAGGACTTTAGAAAGGACCTTCAGCAGGCGCTGACTTGTATTTTTAAAGAGGGAAAGCATGCTGACTCTCCCTTTTTTTTCCGCCTGAACATTCCCAAAGGGATGTCCATGGAAGCCTTAGGTAAGTATTTGGCGGTCAAGCAGCACATGTACACGTCTATAGTAGCTGAGGAAATAGAGCGGCATTGTCTAAAGCATGCCTTAGATGCGGAATGGAAGGTTAAATTTCAAAATGAGATCCGCATCGTGGCTTTTACAGAATTTAAAGGTCAGGAATTCTTACTGCTTTTGCGCAATGAGAAAGACTTAGCGGTGCACAACTTGGTGGTCACAACGGGATTTACTCCCATGCTGCAGCGCACAGCCAAAATCTACACGCGTGTAGTCGATGCGCGTACCCCCCTTCCTGTACCCCACATCAAAGAGGCCTTCGAAGAGCTTCCTATGCTGAGCCCACAACCCAACAGTTTTGTCGAATTCCTCAACCACCCCATTTTCATCCGTTTCAAGAAGCAATTCCAAGAGGAGTGTCCGTCGGAAAACTTGCGTTTTTCGGCCACAGTTTTAACTAAACTGCTGACCGGATTTTCCGAAATGAGTGTAGACAATGCCTTTGCCGAGAAAAAAGTGGAAAAAGTTTTAAAAGATTCATACGGCAGAATGCTGGATTTAATGAATCGTCTGCTGGAATCCTCTGGCAAAGATTACGCCGACATACAGAAATTCGAGAATGCGGCCGATCTCATTATGGAAGAAATGGTTTTGTGGCAAAAAATCGTTAAACCGTATGCTAGAGGTACTTTGGAAGATCTCATTCTCAAGAAAGTTTCCGAGGGCGCCGAGATTGCACCCGCCTATATCAAAGTTGCCCAAAATGCCCTCAAATGCGCTTCGGAGATCACCCAAGCCCTCTTAAAATCCAAAGGAGGCAAAGGCACTCTTATGGTTTTTGATGACTGCTATTTTGAGCTTGGGGGAGCAATTAAAGCGCTGCAGCAATCCAGAAAGCAGAATGAGGTCTACACCATCTCTCAACCAAATCATATGCAATCCATGGAGATGAAACTCAAAGCTTTGGTAGATGAAAACCTTAAAAATGAAAAAGAGGGAGTGGCACCAAAAAAAATTGATGTTCTTTTTATCGACAAACATCCCAGTCTCATACCTGGTAAATTTATCTATGCGCCCCACGATGTAAAAGCTTTCATCAAGCAAATCATACAGCACGGCGTGGCTGCTCGCCCCTTAAATGTATGCATCGATAAAACTATCGGCTTTATTGGGCCAGAAGATAGTCAAGATATCTTAAAGGATAAGGAAATCAAGGCTTTGATTGAGGCCGGAGATCTAAATCTCATCACCTTTTGGAGCCAACAGAAATTCGAGATGTTCGGTTCAGACAAATTTAGCGGTGGTACCTATTGTGTGTATTGCAATAAGGAAAAAGGGAATAATGCGGCGCTTTTAGAAGCTTTCGCCGCCGCGGGGAACTCAGGGCGGTCGGACATGACAAACTACCGCGGTCTTTGTCACATTTACAAATACTGCAGTGCAGAGTTAGATGCCTATCGGCATAGGATATACCGCAACGCCGATTATGTGTATCGTGGGATCAGTCCCCTTTTCAAAGTTCCCGAAGGCGCAGAAAGCTTGGAAAAGGCCATGGGCGATCGCTTTGTGATGGTATCTGCCAAAAAGAACACCAATCATTTTATCGACATCATCACACGCGATACGCAATGCTGTACGCTTTTTTTCAATTTCATGTGCCAGGCATTGGATCATAAAAAATTGCCCATTTTGATACGCGCTAGCTTTGGATATAAAACGACCTCACTTACTTACTTGGGTAAACTCCATAAATTTAGATATTCTATAGGCATTGAGGACAAAGAGCATTTAGATGAGTTAATTGCATTTTTAAATACTTTATTGGAAATTTTCAGTGCCTGTATGACAGTTTATAAACAACAGCTGACCAAAAATTGGCAAGGAAATGGCGAGTTTAATTCCAGAAAATTATCATTTCTTTTCAAAGAAATTATCAAAGGTGATTATGCGAAACTATTCGAAGAAGTATTAGGCCAAGATCTCCCTTCAAAAATAGCTGTGCTGTCTTGCAAAACAGCCATTTTCGATCTGGTAACCGACACCCGGGGGCAATTTAGCAGGCAGCGTTGTGACCNNTTTATCTCAAGAAGAGCCCCTTTATAGAGAGGCTCTGCTCCTTCTGAAAAAAATGATGGCAGAAAGTGGCCTGGGTGACAGCGCATCCCCCTTGGGATTTGCAGCTAAATATTACTCGACGGCTATGCGCTTTTTACGCAATTGCCAGAGAGCTTCTCCTGAGGAGATGCATAAAATGGCCGAGGCAACTACAGCAGAACTCGTTTCCAGATCAAAAAAATCCCCGAAATATTTGAAGGCATTATGGGGCGCTTTTTACTTACAGACTCTCCAGCATATGCCAAATTTTTTTCTGATTTTAATAAGGATCTTTTAGATATAGAGGAAGGTGCAGTAAAAACCGCCATAGAGAAATTCTTCAATTTGCACGAATTGAAGGCTGCGCTATCGATGGCTCCCGAATTTGCCGAAGATATCGAACTAATGCAAAATCATCTAATATATGCTTCCGAATTGGACGGCCTGCGGGGCGCTGAAATGGATTCTGCCGATTCCATTCTAAGGGAATTACATGCAGCGCATGCTCAAAAGGCTTTGCGCAATGCTTTTATAGGTAGCGAAGAAATCCATCCCCAAGTTCTCGATATCTTTTTAAATGAGTACGCTCTGGGACTAAACAGCGAGATAGATTATTTCCTTCGTCTCATGTCTTTAGAACATCCGCATAANNACAGCACGCCTACACCGCAGAATTTAGTTCCCAAGTGCAAGCTAAATTTGCAGAGCTTTTAAAGAGATGCCGGGAAAATCCCGATAAAACGCGCGAGACCCAGGAAGCCATTTTAAGGCAGTTCTGGTCTCCCCCTGAGGAACCGAAGATCTGACATGAAATTCTAGAACCTTAAAAAAAATCATGCATATCTTTTTCCAAAAATGACGAGCTGATTTGAAAGGAGGCATTATGGGCGTTACACATAGCTCTATGGATCATCCCTCTTACAGGGAAGTGGAAGCAATTAAAAAAGATGCCGAACGAATTCTGAACGATCGAATAGGCGGCGCTTTGGGAGGCCACCGATTCGAAAGAGGTAGCTTAGATGAAAGGGGTAACCTGGTATTTTTAGGCAGAAACTTGCTCAAAGGAAAACTGCCCCAAGGAAAAAAAGCAGATATCACTATTCCGGCTGAACATTTAGGCTTATTCATTAAAACTCTCCGAAGCATGGGAGCAGATAAAATTAAAGAGAGAAAAGATTTAGCTGCAAGAAATGCAGATATAAAAGATGAGCCCAAGATAGTGGAAGCATTTATAAAAGAAGTTAGCCAGTTTGAACCTCCCGCTAAAACTGTGCCCCCACACATACGCCCCCTTCCCCTCCGGCCCCCCCCCACCAAAGCTACCAACAACTGAACAAGCTATTAATGCCGAA
>PLSG01000307.1 GCA_003164155.1 Parachlamydiaceae bacterium
GGTAGGGGGAAATTTATCGGGATATTGACAAACCATTTCGAGAAATTGGATTAAGGCCAATTCTGTCGACGCAGCGGCAATTTTTCTAGGCCCCCCACCTATTTGATGCGCAGCAGGCAGATGAAGGGCCTCTTCCTCATTTTCTTTGGCATATTTTTGTTCCAGTCCCAGGCTCAACTCGTGCATGAGATGCGCGTCTTTTTGCCTGGCACGCCGGTAGTAAAGGGGCAAGAGGTCAAAGAATGCCACGTCTTTTTTCAGAAGCAGAGCACAGGCCACTTCGGCCAGCTGCGGCCGATATTTGTAAATGTGGGTATCATATTCTTGTAAATTATAGCTCTGCTGAAAGAGCCATTTAAGCTCTTCGGTCAGTTTCGGCAACGGCACTCTTTTTTGCGATATAATAGCAGATGGCAAAAAAGGGCCATGGAAACTGGATGTGACCTGTTTTCCTGACTCCAAGCCCTCCAGCCTTTTATTTAATAGGGATTTGTGTAAATCCTCCGGTGGTACTGTGGTGGAAATATCGAGAAAACCCCTCTTTTTTAGCTGGCGCAAAAGAAAGCGCTCTTCCTCTATGTGCAGTTGGGCACTTGTGGCGAGGTGGCTGATATTTAAGTAAGCGCAATATTGGCTGAAAATTGTTTTCCAACACTCCTTGTCGGCATGAGCCGTTTTTTGAGTGTCTAAAATTCCAGCTTGCTTGAAGTTCGCTATATTTTTCTGCAAGCAGAGCTTGGCGCATAAAAATGCGGCATGTGCTTGGGGATCGGCATCTTTTCCGGCTTTTTGCAGGTCCTCAATCCAAAGGAAGAGCTGTTCTTCCGCTGGAGAATACCGTTTTACTTTGCCTGCATATACCCTCAAATGCAGCAATGCCTTCGCGTATTGCTTGCGCCCTAACGCCAAATAGGCGAGAAATAGATTGTGTTCGGCTTTTTCGCTTTGAACAGTAGGTATTCCCCCTTTGTTTATCACATCGAAAACCAAATAATCTGCGGTCCCAAAATCTACGGGTTTCGCCGGTTCTTTTTTGATGGCGACGCGTGAACAGACGGCTCCTGTATTTTCTGGAAGGACATAGCGGCGAGGCATGAGCACCTTCTGATTGCCAAAGGCATCTTCCAGCACCAGGAAGTTAGTAAAGTCTTGCATGCTTTTTAAGCGCTGGTGGGGGGCAATAAAATAGCCGGGAATCTTTGGACACCTAGCCAGCAGGCCTTCGGCTGTCTTTTCGACGACAAACACGAGGTGCATGCGCGGCAGTTCAATTTCCGTCACTATATTATCACCCTGGCAATTGCCCCAGGCATTAATGTAGGCTTCATTTTCAATGGAAGATAAAAAGCCAATAGCTTTGAAAGCTGCTTTATCGTCCTTTCCCTGGTTGTAAATATTGATCAGATGCTTTTTTGGAACAAGGTCGTGCCCTAAGCGCTCTACGCGTTCAATTTTATGCGAAGCGGCTGAAAGGAGTGCCCTCAGCGCCAGATGGCCGCTGCGGCTATCGACAAACAACAGCTCTTTCTCAGGTGTAGCAATGGGGGGCACTTGCACCCAGTGTGTATAGTTTTCCATCAATAGCTCGCTGCCAAATGGCGACTTCTTCTTAAGGGGTTCACCCGCTGCTTTGCCATTTTCTAAACTATCAGCTGCAGACTTTTTTTGCATTTCCAGCCATTCTTCAACTCTTATCTCCCATTCCACAAAAGTCTCATGGCCGGGTATCCAGCTGCCCGGTTGTATGAGGCGGGGGTCTAGCAGCTCTTGTTTGCAAACATATTCATACCACTTTGAGTGGCCTGTCTTTAACTGTTTTTGGATATAGATCTTTTCGCCCCTGGACTTAATCTTGGTGGGGATTTTATTTTCGTCTTCAAACTGATAAACAGCGTTTCCCCAATAGCTGACGTTGAAATCGGTGCGCGAGAAGTTGTGGAGGAAATTTGGATGCTGCAAGATGACTTCCGGCAGAAGGCATTTTAGGCGCCCTTCCTCAAAAAAAGTTCCTTCCATGACATTATAGGCGTATTTTCCACAAGAACTGCGGCATACGGGAAAGCCGCTTGTCACGTCCCACTTTGCCGACAACATAGCTGCACGCTTCCAAAAGGCGTTGACGACATTATTGAGGAGGGTGTCAGCCTTCCCCGATGTGGCCAGCAGAACGCGCAGGCTATCGGCATGCCGCCACATCACCTGGTTTACATGCTCTGTCAAGGTGGCATCTTTCATCTGCACCGGCAGGAAGCTTGTGCGCAAATATGCCGAAGAAATGAGCAGGTGCTGGGCATCCCCCTCGTCGATAGGGTTTTGCGCAGGATAATAACTGGCGATGATAGTCTGGTGCAGCAAAGCCCTCTCTTGGGGCTTGAGCATCTCCAGCTTGAGCATCTGAAGAGCTTCCCTGCGCACATCCAAGGCAATCGGGGGGTGGCGGTGGCGTTGGAAATCAGGAGCTAGCACACGGGCCAGCTGCAGGAAAAAGACAGCCGCTGCCGTGTTATTTTCCTGTTTAAATTTGGCATGCCCTTGCTCTACGAAACGCTTGAGCTGTTCGGCAAACACAGGGTTAGTTTCCAAACAGTGGTTGAGGAGATCAGCTTCGAAGAAGAGCTTCTTAAAAAAGTCCTGGTGATCGCCTTTCTCCAATTTAAGCATGTTTTTGGTGTAGTAGGAGAGCACCTTGGTTATCTGCAGGTCGTGAAAGCGCTCAGCGCTGTGGTGTGTGTGGCGGGCGTCGTCACATACAAGCAACAGCAAGTCGCGCAGTTCAGATGCATCGACAAAATCTTTAAGGAGCAGTAAGGGGCCATCGCCGGTGATTGTGCGCTTGTCCCCATAAATTTCTTGGGCTTTAATAAGGGTGCTGGCGGCTTGGTCTTTCAACACATAGCTTTCGGTCAAGTGCTTTTCCTTGGCTACCAGAATGCCGCTTAGACTGGATTGAGGCAAGCGTCCATTGAAATTTTCTTCTACCGAGTAGCACGAGCGGAAATTATTGAGGAAGGTGATTTTTTCAGAGCCAACTTCTTGCCAGGTTGTAAATATGGCTGGCAGCCTTGCGGAAGAGAAATTGAAATTGTCGTCTATTTGCAAAATGGATAGATTTTTCATATAACCACTGCTGAGCAATTCAACTCCAAAGGCTTGGAGTTTAAGGCTGCGATAGGCCGGGGGGGTAAATGCCCCGGTAACATCATTAAGCGCATAGGCGGCGGCGATATGCGCCGGCATCCCATTCAGCTCTGGATGGGCTTTCTTCAGAGCTTGCATGACTTCTGGTTTTCCGTTCAAATAGCGCGACATGCACGCAATATCCAACCTTTTTGCTTTTGCGCAATTGGAGTCTAGTGGGATTTCATGTCCATCCAAATTGAGAAAGTCTGAATTGATGTCTCCATGTGCACCATCAAAGTATGCCTTCAGAGCAAAAAACTGCCGCCTCTGCGCACTGTCATAGAAATTGAAGTCGGGTCTGACAAAAGCTTCTGCCTTACCAGAGGCGCCGAGGAGCCTTATTATAACCCTATCGTTGGGCAGCGCCAGGCGCGCAAATTCACTATCAATTTTCCCATGCTCTGCGCACAATTGCATCAGCCGATGTTGGATAGCTAGCCCTTTCAAAGAGCTTAAAAGGAATGCTGGGTTATTTTTAAGCTCGTCCGGCAATCTGAGGATAAGCCTTAAAAGCAGCTCGCTGAATTGGTTGATGCTGTCCATGCACTCCAAAATCTTGTCTGGATGCACGCTTCCCCAAATTGCGGCATCCGGCATGGGCAAGGACTCGCATACCTGTGTAGCGGCATCTAAAACCGCCGCCGGCAACTGGCCTTGGCATATCGCTTTAGCGTACTGCTCTTGGCAACTGGTTAAGAAGGCCGCTGCCTCATCG
>PLSG01000527.1:0-2222 GCA_003164155.1 Parachlamydiaceae bacterium
GGTCTGGTAGATTTTTCAGAGCAAACTCTAAATACTGCAACTTTATATCAATGTTACCAGTGGAGAGCACTTTTCTTTCACCAGGCGTCATTTTGGATAAGGCCCAATCATATGGAAGAAAGGCATCAGATGTAAGGCCCCTGATCAATGCGGACATAAACACCTCATTTTTGAGTAAAACACCGTTTTCAGAGCGACAATCTGAATTTAAATATATAGAATGCTTTCACCCTCAATTTTNNGACCCATTTGCGATCGCTCAACCGCGGGAGCTTTCACGCAGGCCAAATCAGCAAATTCTACCTTAACAACGTACTTAGTCCAGCTTAAAGATGTCGAATTGCGTATAGCGTCCTGCTATTTCAGAAGCATTGAGCTCTTTTATCAATTGCGCCATTTCTTTTCCATTGGCCTTAAAGATACCATTAGAGGTTTTATCCCAAAGCGCTTGTTTACCAGAGCTATAGGCCTTCCAGGTTTTCCACATTTTCTCGTCAGTGAGTTTTTGAGCTTGGTAAATCGCTTGGGTGGTTTGATAAACATCTTGATGTTTTTGAAGAGCTTCCAAAACTTGTTCAGAGTGGGCCCAATCAGCTACTTTCCAAGATTTCCAGATCTCAAGCAGGGTAGGCAGATTCGTCAAAAATGAATTTGAGGGGGCAGATACCGCCGACATGTAAAACATCCATGTTTCGGCATTGAGAGGTACCGTATTGATAAATGCCAATGATTGCCTGCGCTCCACCTTTCCTGGCTGCAGATAGTCCCATTCGTAATACACATAGGCCCCTTGGCCGCTGGGAGTATGCACGGGAATGTTCTCAATTTGCCGCACCCATTTCATCGGCTGCCCTCCTAAAGCAACCTGCTGTTGGGAAATCTGGGGAAAAAGACTTTCTAAAGAAGTCGAAGGGGTCGAATAAGGGGCAGCCATGTCCTGAAACTTGCCTGAGTGATAGTGTGGCACATTTTCCAAAGCATTTACAGATGAGGCATGACCCAATTCGATGAGGCCTTGTTCCCCTTCAGCTTCCAGTAGCCCTCTATAGGCATTTTTGATTTTCCAGCCCTCAGGCAACGACACTTTTCCACTTTTATCAGGCAAAGGCAGAGCCTTCCATGTGCTTGGCTTGGAAGCTTTCATTGAAGCCATTTTTTCGAGGCTGGTAAATAGCCCATCCAGCGGTTTATCGCTATGGTCATATAAGATAATGCTCTGTCCTTCATTTCCGTCGATGCGAATGAAGGCAATCCCATGGATCAAAGTGTCTCCTTGCAGGGCTTGAAACATAGCTTGTAAGGATTGATCCTTTTCATCATGCACAGAGCCATTTTCCAATAGATGAGGCAATATATCTAATTGCTCAGCAAAAGTGTTTAATGCGNNATGCTTCGCCCAAGAATTGTTTAGCCGAAGTAAATCCGGGAAGTTTAGCGATGGCGATGCCGCCGGTATCGAAGGCTTGCACAATACTGTAATCGTGCCCAGGCTCTTTGGTTAGTCCCTTTTCCGTAGAATTTGCAAAGGCACTTGGGCCGCTCTTTTGGAAGTGTTCATTTTGGAGGGCGACAGGATTTTCTTCAGATTTAGAATGAGCGCTCTCTTTTAGCCTGGAATAAGTAACCGGAGCATCGCCATAGCTAAAGGCAAACTGATTGGGGTTTATCCAGGCAATCATGGCGGTATAGCCCTGTCCTTCAATCTCCAGGCTGACTTCCCCAGGAATATGAAAGGCATACTTGCCCTTCGCACTGCGCAAGTGTTGTCCAATTCCATTGGACATCACTGTGTCGAATGTTCCGTTGCTGTGAAATGAGGTCACTTCCCTGACAGGGATGCCGCTGGGTAGAGCATATTGCGTGTACCAGGTTCCCTGCAATGTCTCAGAGTGCGTTTGCAAGCTCGCTGCAGGGCTTAAATTTGATTTGGCTGGGGCGTTGCGGAAAGTATCGAAGGGAGGGGCTCCCTGGTAATGACACTGGACTTGGGCTTCAGACAAGGCACAAGCCGCCGCTAGAAAGACACACACTTTTCTCAAAAAGTTTTCTTGGCTAATAGGCACAAGCCCCTTCTTAGGCATAGACACCTCCTTAATAAACGCAATTTCTAGCGCCACCCCCTTTAAATTGGGCGGAAGATCACACCATAAGACCTGGCCTTTCATTTGTAAATTATTATTTTAAGTAGGGGCCCCTTTTGAGGCAGTTGCAAAAGTCGAAAA
>PLSG01000527.1:2252-11666 GCA_003164155.1 Parachlamydiaceae bacterium
AGAGGCGTAACTGGATATCCCCTAGTTCGGGCCGGAAGTTCAGTACTTTGGCATCGGAAGCGCTATAGCGCAACCCAATGAAGGGAATGCCTTTCTCTTGCAAAGTTTCCTCCACTGGAGCCAAATGCGAGTCTTTGTCATTGATAAAGACCACTTTTGTGGGGTAGTAGTCTAGTAAGGCAAATAATCTCCATAGCGCTTTGCCCTTATGTGAACCGCTAGTAAAAAGCACCCCATCTGTATATTCTACAGGTTTTCGATCGATTTCGTAGCTGACTTTGCGCGTGGATGGAGCCGTTAGCTCCATATCTATGCCTAAAGAATGCAGCTGCCGATGTGTAGCGCCGCTCGTTTCCCTCCCGCGCGTGGTAAGGGCCATCACGGTAAGGGATTTTTTCTGCAGGTCTTTGATGATTCCAGGAGTGCATTCCTCTACAGGGCGCACCTCTGAAATATTTTGGACGGTGTGATAGATTGGCAAGAGTTGCTCAAGCGCATCTTGGGAGCTTAGCCCTTGTAGCCTATGCTTTTCTAGATTGTGGTAAAACCACTGATCAGAGCCGAGGGCTTGAGCCATTTCCAAGATGGTGTTGTCGATATCAAAGATCACCAAGGTGCGCTCATCGACATGCGCCAAAAGCATTTCCATTTTAGGGATTTCAATGCTCTTGGCAGATACCTGATCAATGCAAAAAAAGCCTACAAAAGTATATAGGCATGCTATAGTAAATAAGCATCTTTTCCACATATATGCACCTTTCTCTATTTCCTGGAAGTAGGAGGGATTGCCCTAATTTGGTCGGGAGAAGGCGGCGGACTAACCGGCGCACCCAGCAATGCAGGATCGAGATTATCCGTAAAAGAGCGGTTAGTCTCAAACTGCATCTTGTTGAGCAGCTGCTGCAAGTTTATGGCTTCATGTGTGACGATCTCAAAACGGAACAGATCCTGGGCTATTTCCGTGCGCAGCCTGCGGCCAAAGGCGTCGAACAGGGCAAAGGCCTCGTGTTTGAACTCCATCACCGGGTCGCGTTGTCCAACGGCGCGCAAATTCACATCTGAGCGCAAATGGTCCATAGATAGCAAGTGTTCTTGCCAAAGCTGGTCGGTTTTTCTGAGCATGAGATTGCGGATAGCTTCTCCGGCGGGATTCCAATCGGGATTGCTCAAGATGTGCGCATCTACAGCTAGAGGAGCGCCAGGTGGCTGAGCAATCGGTTTGCCATTTCTGGCTTGCGCATAAGCGGGGATTTTATTGTTTTCGGCTTCCATTTTCTGCTTAAAGGCCTGTACAATTTTTTCAGCTGCGCGCTTTTCCAAGTCCAGCTTATCCAGCAGATCATCGTCAAAGGCCCCTTCTTCGAAGGTGATGGGAAAGTGATGGATCAGCCATTGGCGGAAGCCTTCGGCCTCCCAGCCACCCTCTTCGGAGCGGTTGCGGAAAAATTGATCGACCTGTAAACCTATGACGCTTTCCAACAGCTCTTCGGCAATTGCCGTGGCATCTGGTACATGCAAAAGATCGTTGCGGAAGGCGTAGATCTCCTTGCGCTGCTTATTCATCACATCGTCATACTCCAGAGTGTGCTTGCGTATGGTGTAATTGCGCTGTTCCACGCGCTTTTGGGCGGTTTCGATGGATTTGTTTAAAATGCCTGCAGAGATGGGTTCCCCCTCATCTGGACGGAAGCGTTGAATCATGGAAGTCAACCTGGGAGAAGCAAAGAGGCGCATCAGCGAATCCTCAAAAGAGATGTAAAACTTAGATGTGCCTGGGTCGCCCAAACGCGCGCAGCGCCCTCTAAGCTGTCTGTCAATGCGGCGCGATTGATGACGGGTCGTTCCTATCACGTGAAGCCCCCCCACGGATGCTACTCCTTCGCCCAATTTGATGTCCGTACCACGTCCTGCCATGTTTGTGGAGATGGTAATAGCCCCTTTTTGTCCAGCACTAGCTACGATTTCAGCTTCCTTATCGTTCTGTTTGGCGTTGAGCACCGTATGCTCTAATTTGTTCTGTTTGAATACCCGCGACAGTTTTTCGGAAACATCGACAGATTCTGTGCCTATCAATATGGGGCGTCCTTGGGCATGCACTTCGCGCACCTCTTTGAGCACGGCAAGATATTTTTCCCGTTCAGTCATATAGATTTCATCGTTGAAATCTTTGCGCTTGGCTGGTTTGTAAGTAGGTATGGATAAGACATCCAATTTGTAGATCTCTTTGAATTCGCTAGCTTCCGTGCTAGCTGTGCCGGTCATGCCGCTCAGTTTTTTGTACATGCGGAAGTAGTTTTGCAAGGTAACAGTAGCGTATGTTTGCGTCTCTTTTTGGATGGGCACGCCTTCTTTTGCCTCTATAGATTGGTGTAGACCATCAGAAAAACGGCGTCCGGGCTGAGCGCGGCCGGTATGTTCGTCGATAATCACAATTTTGCTGTCTTGAATGATGTAGTCGACATCCTTTTCCATGAGCAGATGCGCTCTCAGCAGTTGGCGCAGATTGTGGGCGCGCTCTTTGCGTTTGGCATCTTGTTCTTGCAAGTCCAGCTTGCGGCGCACTTTCTCCTCGGCTTCTAAAGCTGGGTTAGAGTCAATCAAGCTGAATTCATATCCTAAATCGAGCATCACAAAGTCGTCGCTAGAGCCAACCCCTTCGGTATATTCCGTCCAAGCTACAGTGCCTTTGTCGGTGAGTTCAAATTCGTTGCTTTTTTCGTCCACGATAATATAAAGTTCGGCTAAGGCTTGAGCTTTTTCCTCTTTATTTTGATCAGAATAGTAGTAGAGGTCCCATTGATCTAAAGCCACGCGCCAATCGGGATGTTCTTTAACCCGTTTGAGTATTTTGTTATGCGGGGTGCCTTTGTTTACTAGCCAGAATTTGCGCAAAGCTTCTTTCTCGGCTTCCAATTGCTTTTTGTCTTTCTTCTCTGGAACAGCGGCGGATTCCCCTTCTTGAGGTTCCCCTTTATCTAAGATCTTGCGAGCTTCGGTAGCTAAGCGGTTGCACATATCGCGTTGCAAGCGCACGAGGTTGGAGACTGCGCCTTTGAGCTCATCGTACATTTGGCGACTCACTGGGGTTGGTCCAGAGATGATCAGCGGAGTACGCGCTTCATCGATGAGGATAGAGTCGATTTCATCCACGATGGAGAAAAAATAGCCGCGCTGAACCTGTTCTTCTTTGGTAAAGGCCATGGAATTATCGCGCAGGTAGTCGAATCCAAATTCGTTATTCGTGCCGTAGACGACATCGGCGGCATAGATGTTTTTGCGCTCATGCATAGGCACATCGGTAGTAAGCGTGCCCGTGGAGAGTCCTAACCACCGTAAGATGGACCCCACCCATTGGCAATCGCGTGAGGCTAAGTAGTCGTTGACCGTTACGAGATGCACGGGATCACCAGTCAGCGCGTTGAGGTATAGAGGCATGATGGCTGTGAGAGTTTTGCCTTCGCCGGTTTGCATTTCAGCGATACTGCCATAATGCATGGCAATAGCTCCGATCATCTGCACATCGTAGGGCACCATGTCCCATTTCTGGTTGTATCCGGAAACATGTACCTCTGTCCCGCAGTGGCGCCTACAAGCGTCTTTTACCACGGCATAGGCTTCGGGAAGCAGACTGTCGAGAGATTCCCCCTTTTTTAAGCGGGCTTTAAATTCGAAAGTCTTTTGGCGCAACTCCTCGTCGCTGAGGGTTTGCAGCTGTAATCCCACCTGATTGATTTCAGTGACAATTTTTGCATACTTGCGCACTTTGCGGTCTTGTGCCGTTCCGAATAGCCGTTTTAGGAAACCCAACATAATGTCTCTTGATAAAAATTATTTAATTTCTGCGCCACAGCGCATTAGCAAAGCCCCACAGTTAATGATCAAAGTTTAGCAGACGAGCGTGTAGAGTGCAAGGGATTTATTTGGCGGCATGTCTTCCGTTTCACATTTAATTAAATTTTGAGAGCCATCCCTCCTATCCTTCCCATCTTTTTCCTATCTTTCCCATCGTGTAAAATTTTCAGGATGGAGAGGATAGGAAAAAAGATGGGAAGGATAGGATAGGAGTTTGGAAAAAGGAACGTTTATGGGCGCAGGCTTTTGTAACCCCGCATAACGCCTTTGGGGTATAGAACCAGCTGCAAAAGTTGTAGGGTACGCGATCTGAAAGCCCCAGCGCAAGAAAGCAGATAGTAGTTCCACATGCGGCGGAACTCTTCTCCATACTCACCTTTAAGTTTAGGCCAATTTGCATTGAAATTTTCGTGCCAAGCCATGAGAGTGAGATCATAAAAAGCTCCGAAATTGTGCACATCTTCGATGACGAAGAGTGACTCGGACGCTTCGGAGAGCATTTTCAGAGAGGGAATCATCCCGTTGGGAAATATATACTTGGAAATCCAAGGGTCGCAAATTTTTGAGGTTGTATTGCGCCCTATAGTATGCAGTAAAAACAGGCCATCGTCTTTAAGATGCTGATGAGCTATCTGCATGAAAGTCCGATAGTTTTTGTAGCCCACGTGTTCGCAAAGGCCTACACTGATCACCTTATCGAATTTAACACCCGAAGGGTTATAAGTTTGAGAATCGCGGAAGTCACAACTGACCATTTCAACGGGTAATCCCAGGCAGACTTTGCGCGCATATTTTATCTGTTCCTCTGAGATATTGACCCCAACCACGCTGCATTCGTATTTTTCAGCGATATATTTGCTCAGCGTGCCGAATCCACATCCTAAGTCCAGGACGCGTTCTCCGGGCTGAAGATCAATTTTGCGGCAAATCATTTCAAACTTATCTATCTGCGCTTGATCCAATGTCTTGGCATTTGCCCAATAGCCGCAAGTATAGGACATGCTTTTTCCCAGCATCAGTTCGTAGAGGGTATTGCCAATGTTGTAGTGCTGTACAGCTACTTGACGGGAACGCTTTCGGTTTTGCAAGTTGAATAGAGCGCTGCGCAGCGAGCGCAAGGCGTTATCCCAATGGCTTTCCAGTTTGGCATCGATTTCTTTATGCAGTACCCTGAAAAAGAATTCGTCGAGCTGTTTGCAGTCCCACATGCCTTTGACATAGCTATCTCCTGCACCCAATGAATGGTAGAAGGCGATAGCTTTATAAAATCGATCATTGTGCACCTGTATATCAAAGGGCTTATCGCCATTGATGTTGATGCCACAGGCTTTCAAATTTTCTTCTACAAGAGCTTTCATAGAGCCTCGCTTAAAAAATTTCATAATTTCAAAAAACGTAATTGGGCAGATCCCATCGGTGAAACCGAGGGGGGATGTGACCTAAAATTGCTAGATGGCGAACGCGAGCTCATAATCTTTTGTGCTTTGCGGTTTAGGAAAGTGAGCTTTTTACTAACCCAATCTGCAAATTCTACCTTGACAGTGTACTAGTGCGATGAGCCATTTTCACTATAAAAAGATGGGGATATTATTTGTAGGAAAATAAATTTATTTATTGAGTTTTCCCATGTGCTGCCCGATGAGGCACTTGATTTCCAGCCCTTCGAGGGTAGCTTGTAATAAGTCGGCATCAAAAGTGATGCGACCGTGCTCAAATAGCAGTATGAGGGACGATCCTCCAAAGGAAAAGAAGCCTTTTTCATCGCCTTTGGCATGGACTTGATGCGGCGCATAGGTCTGGTGAATGCTGCCCACATTGCTAGCGCCTACCTCCATGAAGAGAATGTCGCCGAAGTGCTGAGTGTGCAGCTGGCAGAGCGTGCGGCGATTTTCCGTGAAGATGTGGATGTTTTGTTTGACGGCTAAGGGATTGACCGAATACAACCAGCCATTGATTAGCGCAGTCTCGCCAGGGAGACAGTCGCACGGAAAATGAAAGCGGT
Organism: Parachlamydiaceae bacterium; assembly: GCA_003164155.1. Lineage (GTDB taxonomy): Bacteria > Chlamydiota > Chlamydiia > Chlamydiales > Parachlamydiaceae > BOG-1457. The sequence goes on from PLSG01000527.1 coordinate 8,107, forward strand.
GGTAGTCGGTTGGGCATAAACGCGCCAAAACCATGCTGCCGGCAGCATATTTGGTTGCTAGGGCTTGACTGCAGAGTAAACTTGGCAGGTCGAATTTCTTGTCCTTGACTATGAAGCCCGCACAGCGGCTGATATCTTGATAGAAGTAATATCTGCCATCGGCGGGAATGATGGCCGCATCGTCCCCGGGAGCTATGGGTCTGGCTGCGGGTTTCAGTTTGCGGCAAAAAAAATCGTTAAAGCTCTTAAACGCCGTCACATCTTCCAGGAAATCCCCTGTATCGACGCCAAAGCTTTTGATAAAAGGGCGTATTTTTTTCTTAGTGAAGGGCGTCTTTTGCCAAGCGCCATAAATCCTCGAAAAAAAAGGTACTTTGGCGCATAAGTGCAAAATNNCCTGCTCACAGGGCCTTTTCCATAAAGAAAACGCAATATGGCAGCTCCATATACCTTTTCTTCACAGCGTTGACCGGTCTCTCTATCTTTGTAGTAAATGGGAGGCATAGGGTTATCTCAGGGCCTCAGTACAGTGCGTTTAGCGGCTATATTGGAGAACAACGTGAGTTCGCTGATAAAGTCAGCTTCAAACACTTGCCTTAGGTTATTGTCTTTGATCAGCAGCAGCAGATGTTGTGCCGATTTAATCATGCGAAAGGCTAATTGCTTGTCGTCGGTATTTTGCAGATATTGATTGTGCAGCTGGAGATATGCTTCCAGTTGAGAGCGGACGATTTTTTGGTTGGCCAAGTTGGTGGTGGTGGCATCAATCAGGGCATCTAAAGCCGCAATTTCATTGTCTACACTGTCTTGCGGGGCTTGCATGTAGGGCGCATTCTCAGCGGCTGTGGCCTTAAAAGAGGGGGAGATAAGCAAGAGAAAAAACAGGACAAATAGGTGGGGAGCTTTTTTCATATTATTAAACCTTATGGTAACTATTCAGATTGCTCAGAGACAGATCACATGCTGACGTTGCGGTTAATAGCTTCAAAGAATTCATGCTTGGCCGAGCTTTCAGACATAAAAGTTCCGCGCAGAACATTGCTGGTGGTGTAGCTGTGACGATCTTCGATGCCCCGAGCCATTACACAGTGGTGCGTGGCTTGGATGGATACGGCCACATCCTCGGTCTCCAGAAGGATGGAAAGAGAGTCGGCGATTTGCGCCGTCAAGCGCTCCTGCAGTTGCGGGCGGCGCGCAAAAAAGCGTACGATACGGGGTATCTTAGAAAGTCCGATGAGCTTATCTTTGGGGATATAAGCCACGTACGCATAGCCTTCCATAGGCACAAAGTGGTGTTCGCAAAAACTTGTAAAGCTAACCTTGACCATGATGATGTTGCGGTGCTTTTCAAAGTCGAAGTCGTCGTCCACGAAGCTAATTTCAGGGNNCAAGATCTCCTCCACATACATTTGTGCAATGCGATTGGGGGTTTTGGACAGAGAAGGGTTTGTCAGGTCAAGTCCCAAGACCTGCATGATCTCGCGGAAGCGCACTTCGATAAAATCTATCTTTGCCTGGTTAGACATGGGCATAGGCGCCGCTGCCATAGGCGATGGATAATTTGTGACGGCCGCAAAAGGGGGATTGAGTGTACTCTTTCCTGCATTTGCGTTTCCCTTTTTTGGATTTTTTGGAGAAGCTTGTTTTTTGAGGATTTTTTTCATATCGATTATTTTTTTATCCCGTGCTTAAATTCCATGTACTTCTCTAAGGTGTCGTCATAGACGTGAATGCCATCATCTTCAAAAGCTATGATTTTTGTAGCTACGTGGTTGATCAGATCTCTGTCATGGCTGGCCACGATGACCGTTTCTTTGTATTCATGTAGGCCCCAACCAAGCGCAGATACAGCTTCAAGATCCAGGTGATTATTGGGCTCGTCCAAGATGAGCACGTTGTGGTTGGCCAGCATCATGCCGGCGATGATCAGACGGGCTGTTTCTCCTCCGGAGAGGGCTGCCACATGTTTAAAAGCATCTTCGCCGCCAAACAGCATTTTGCCCATGACGCCGCGCACATCTTGGTCATAGACCCCTTGTTTTCTTTCTTTCAGCCATTCGAAGGCGGTTTTATTTTCCTTCTTATCGACGACATCTTCATGGTTTTGGGCGAAATAGCTGATCAGCGCTTGGTGGCCCCGCACCACAGAACCCTTATCTGGTTCTAATACGCCCGCCAGCATTTTCAATAAGGTCGTTTTGCCGCGGCCGTTGCTGCCGATTACCCCGATCTTGTCGCCGCGGGCTATCTCTAGATTGAAGTTTTTGATCACGCCGACTCCGTCGTACCCCTTGCAGAGCCCTTCGATTTTAAGCACGATTTTTCCAGGCGGCTTTTCGTAGGGGATGAAGCGCACGTAAGGGCGCTGAATATTGGATTTCTTAAGTTCCTGCGGCTGCAGGCGATCCATCTCGCGCAAGCGCGATTGCACTTGGCTGGCGCGGGTACCTGCGCCAAAGCGAGAAACGAATTCGCGCAGCTGCTCAACCTTTTTTTCTTTGGACTTGTTTTCCAATTCAGCGCGCTCTCTGACAGCTGTCTTGGCATAGACCATTTCATCGTAATTTCCGGGATAGATAATGATCGTGTTGTAATCTATATCGGCAATATGCGTGGTGACGGCATTTAAGAAATGGCGGTCATGGCTAATGACAATGAGAGTGCCTTTGTAATTATGTAAGAAGGTTTCGAGCCATCCGATAGATTCCAAGTCGAGGTGGTTAGTCGGTTCATCCAACAAAAGCGCTTGAGGATCGCCAAACAGTGCCTGGCAGAGCAGCACTTTAAATTGGGTATCGATGGGTACTGCGGACATTTTTTGTTCGAAATACGTATGGGAAAGTCCCATGCCAGAAAGCAGGTCTTCAGCCTTGGATTCGGCCGAATAGCCGTCTTCCTCGGCGATGACCCCTTCCAGATCGCCCAGGCGCATGCCTATGGCATCAGTCATATCCTTTAAGTACAGATCGTCCCTTTCCTGCAGTGCTCCCCACAGGCGCTTATTGCCCATGATCACCACATCTAATACGCGGAAATCGCGGAAAGCTTCGATATTTTGACGCAAAATCCCCACGCGGTCAGGCAAAGCCACCGAACCAGAAGTAGCTTCTTCCATGCCCATAATAATCTTCAACAGCGTGGTCTTACCGGCGCCATTGGGCCCGGTTAAACCATAACGATTGCCGGGATTGAATGTGGCCGTGACATCTTCAAATAGGACACGGCTGCCAAAACTTTTGGATACACGAGAAAGAGTGATCATAATGCTTTTCGTTAAAGTTGTTAGAGAACCTTTTAGCACAAAACTTTAACACAAATAGAGATCTTGAACAAGCATAATTATCGTGAGGGCCCAAGCCTTGAATTGCACATGGAAAGCATTAAATTTTTTTGCGGAGGAGGGGCATGCGGAAGTTTTTCCCTGAATTTTCAACCCACATTCATGGCGTTTGGTCAGCAATTCCCGCTGAGCATTTTTTGCGAGCAAAATAAAAAATGATTTCGTAAACTTGGAGTATATTTTTACCGATTCAGAGAGCGAAACACCATGTCTACGTTCT
>PLSG01000227.1:0-4774 GCA_003164155.1 Parachlamydiaceae bacterium
CGGTAGGGCGACTGAAAAAATACGACACGTTATAGGCTTAACCTTGTTCTCATTTCCGAAGAAACCATTTTTTTGACAGGCTTAAAAAATAATCATAGGGCCTGCATGGCTAACGCGTCGCATTTTTTCAATCGTCCTACCGGACTCGAGAAACATTTTTAACTGACCCACAGTTCCCTACGCCCCTCGAGGACTCGGAGCTGCGGTCACTGTGGGCTTCGTTGGGTCGCCCCGAGGCGGGCTCCCGGAAATGAGAATCTCCTCTTTAAATTTTGATGCTTAATGACGTTAGGTCTACATATACATACTGATATGATTAAGATAGCCCCTTGAGCCACCTTTTGCATTCCAGAACTTTACAGATTTTTCTAATTTCTTTAGGCAAGCTTGAATTTCTTCGAGAGAATAATTTTGTTCCAATTCCACTAGAAAGGAACTTTGAGCGTTGTAAATCTCGTGGGGAACACCCTCTAGCTTATTTTGAGGCAAAGGGAAATTCGTTATTTTGGCTCGGATTAATTTCAATAAATTTTCATATACCCGCAATATATCATGGTCATGTAAATTTGGATTAGCTTGATAAAAATGTACGACAAAAGCCTCTAATGGCTGAAGAATTCCCATGTATGCTTGTGTAAATTCCTCTGACGACAATGAAGAGTAAGATTTCTGCATTATTATTCTCTCTATGATTAAAAAGATGATGGATTTTTAGAAAACACGACCAGATACAGCTTGGGTTAGTACCCATACCTGAGGAATCCGCTACAATTAACAAGGAGGATACAACCTAATGGCTTTTTCGTCTATTGAGATTTGCTTCGACGATACTCAAAAAGTGCCTGTGGATGGCCGTGTTGCTGGTCAATTCCGGATGAAACGTGGCGCCCAGATGTTTGCCCTGCTGTACCAAGATGGGATCATCGCCCAATCTGGCCAAAACATTTACTTCAGGGCCGCAGCTTTGAATGCGCGGAGCCCGGATAAACACGGCTTTAAATGGCTGGGTCGTGCAAGGCGAGGCCTCATCTTTTTCTGTTTCAAGTTGCAGAGCGACCTCTGTTGTGAAAGACTCGTTCTGTCGCCCATAGGCATTTCTTTCCACTTGGACATCGAGAAAACCAAAAGGTTGCATAGCGTCGGAGGCAATCGCGTTTGAAATGAGAATGAGACCGGCGCAGGTTCCGAAAATGGGCTTTTGCTGGGCAAAGGATTTCAGCGCGTCGGAAAAGTCTATGAAATGCATCTGCTTGAGCATACTGGTGGACTCACCACCGGGGATGAGCAGGGCATCGCAGTTTTCAAGCTGGATGGGCTTGCGCACTTCGGTGGTCTCGATGGCATATGACTCGAGTTCAATGCTTTGCAGCATTTGGATGTGTTTGGCAAAGTCGCCTTGGAGGGCCAAGACGCCGATGATTAGCTTTGGCATGTATCCTTCCTCTTTCCTTACCAGCCCCTTTTGGCTAAAAGATCTTCTCTTTTTAGCTGTCTGATGTCTATGCCCTTCATGCCTTCGAGCAGGCCAAGTGAGATCTTGGCCAACATTTCGGGATCGTTGTAGTAGGTGACGGCCCTGACGATAGCTTTAGCGCGCTCGCTAGGGTCTTGCGATTTGAAAATGCCCGAGCCAACAAAAACAGTTTCTGCTCCCAATTGCATGAGCATAGCTGCATCGGCTGGCGTAGCGATGCCTCCTGCGGCAAAATTGGGCACGGGCAGTTTGCCTGTGCTGGCCACTAACTGTACCAAGTGGAAAGGTGCGGCCAGTCTTTTGGCTTCGGCCATGAGTTCAGAAGGGTCCATCACCGAGAGCTTGCGGATTTCTTGCATAATGCAGCGCATGTGACGTACGGCTTCGACTACGTTGCCTGTGCCAGCTTCGCCTTTGGAGCGCAAGAGAGCCGCACCTTCGGCTATGCGGCGCAAGGCCTCGCCCAAGTTGCAGCATCCGCATACAAAAGGGGTCTTGAAGGTGCTTTTGACGATATGGTTTTCCTCATCGGCGGGAGTGAGAACTTCGCTTTCATCGATGAAATCCACTTCCAGAGCTTCTAAGATCTGCGCTTCCACAAAGTGTCCGATGCGGCATTTTGCCATGACGGGGATGGAGACTGAAGCTTGAATTTTTTTGATTAAGTCGGCACTCGACATGCGCGCGATGCCGCCTTGAGCGCGAATGTCCGCAGGGATCCTTTCCAGGGCCATGACAGCGACAGCTCCCGAGTCCTCAGCTATCTTGGCTTGATCGGGGGTGGTGACGTCCATGATGACTCCTCCCCGCAGCATTTCGGCCAAGCCTACTTTAATCTCAAAGGTCCCTTTTTGCACATGTGCTTTAGACTCTTTTTCCATAAAATCACCCCACTGGCTTTAGTTTTTGAGGTAAGAATAGCTGTTTCGCATACAAAAATCCAACGAATTTAGTGGAGGTGGATGAATTTTAGGCTTTTTTAGGAGGGTATGCTCGCAAATTTTACATGAAGTTGATCATAAGTGCTTCTGAGCACTGGGGTATAAGCTTTAATATGCATATAAATGGTATCGGCGAGCTTTTCTTCGTAGGTATGCGATGTTAAGTTGCGATCTTTGAGCATTTCTAGCCAGAGATGCTCTTGATCAATCAAATGTCCTCTATAGGATTCTTTGAGGACATCTTTAGGATATTGAACTTCCACACCGAGGTTCTCAAGAATCGCCTTTAGTAATTTCCAGAATAGCTCTATGGTAAATTCAAAGCGCTGAATGGTAGCATCGATATTGCTGCGATCCTCTTGCATGGGTTTACAGGTCATCTGTTCCAATGCAACCAGAGCCTTTCCCAATTTGGTGAAAAGCAGTTCGATTTTATAGCTCATATAATTTTATCCCTTGGAGCTCTATAGCTTTTTTAAGCGCGGAGGTCTCATCGAGTTCATCCAGCCTCACACAATCGATTTTTAGCAATGTATCCGCCTCGTCGATGAGATCTAAAACTTGTTGCCAATCAGCCGAAGTGGCCTTAGGACAGTATAGGGCTATATCAATATCTGCTCTATCCTGATAATCACCCCGCGCCCTAGAACCAAATAACCAGATTTGCTGGACGAAAGGCAGGCCTTTTAAATGTTGAAAAATTTGATAATCTAGGATTTCCAAAAGCGATCTCGTCGTTTAAGTGACCAATAAGGAGGTTCATTTGGTGGCATTGTTCAGGGACATAACTATTTTTGGTTGCATTGGAGATGGGGAAATGATCAGGGGCTTCAAGACCTACAGCTTGCTCCTCCGGGTCTGCGCATTGGGCTTTACTTCTACAGCTTCTCTGGCCTTGGGGCATCCTCAGTTTATCCTAAAGGACGAAATTAAACCAATACCATTATTTTCTATGATCGCAAAATCCGGGTGAATTTTTTTATGAATATCATCTATGGTATAGCCTAGACGTTATATCTAAAGTGCGTATTGCAACCAGCGCCTTTCCTGTCAATTCGCTACGTACTGCGCTCATCTTCTCTTTTTCTTAATAGTTTTGTTTTAGACAAAAAATCCTCGATACTGCTCTGCAGGGCTAAGCATACTATTGATCAAATCGTTGCACTCAAAATAGTTTGGAGCATGAACGTCCTCTTTCAGCACGCGTAGTTCTTTACTTGCGTCATCTCTTGGATCTTGGTTAAAGTCGCTGAGCAAGAGGGACAGCTTATCTACAATAGCTAGAATTTTCTGGAAGGTTCCTTGTTTTTTGCGGAAAGGGAAAAAGTATGTTACAGGCTCAACAACAGTCACTGTGACCCATTTAGACGTTGCTTCTTTGATAACCTCTCCTCTGTGAACCTTAGCGGGGATGTCTCTCCAAACTTGCCTATATCGCGGCCGATAGTAATTCTCGGGATTTTCGTGGAGATTAATATCGATAGATTTAAAGCCATCTACTAGCCAAACAAAGCAAGAGTTCCACTTCAGAGGCTCGTGGCAAGACTCCAGGTGATAACAAGTTTGGATACGCGTTTCTTTAAATAATTTTAAAATAGAGTTACGACGGCTTTTGTCCAGGCGTTTAAGGAATACATTTTGCATAGAATGCAGCTGTTTGCAATATTCTGCATCGATTTTCATACAGTTTTCGGCGGCATCGATTTCAAAGGCAATTCTTAAAGCTAAAAGGGCATCTCGTTCATGTCTGAGAGGAGGGTTTGAAAGTCTTAGTGGAAAAGCCTTAAAGAAAGTCACGGTTTGAAATTCTTCGGGAATGGTATTTTCCACTAGAGAAGACCCAGAGTAACCCAACATTTTTGATGGCATACCTTTTTTAAGTCCAGCCAAAATCTTAATATCGAGAACGAGGTTTTGCAGGCGCATAATTATTTCGGAAGCATGGGCAAAATTTTTTTTGGGGCTTTGAACTAAGGAATAGTGGTATTGATTGGCTATTTTGACCAAGTTATAATGTGGTAACGTCAAACTTGTCAGCTCAGCAAAATGGCGGCAGGTAAGATCGAAATTTCTAAGATCCACGTAGAGCAAATGCTCAAAGATCAAATGCCAAATAACAACTGGAATTTTGTGCTTGGTCTTGACTGGAGAGGAAGTTATCGCGGACGATGTAGACATGGTAAGTGTCAAATCAGGAGGAATCATAATATTAACTTATTTAAATCTTGTATTAAATATGTGTAATATACTTGTGCGTGTCTTTAAATAGAAGCATTTTTTACGCAAATTCCGCTGAGCATTGATACTTGTGAAAGAGGCTGGGGTCCAAGGGGGGTCAACTTAGTGTAAGTTCTTGAAA
>PLSG01000227.1:4809-5967 GCA_003164155.1 Parachlamydiaceae bacterium
TTGCGTCTTTGCGTTAATTTTTTTAGAATTCCATGACTGTAAGTTTCATAACCTTACAATGCAAACAACTTAGTGTAAGTTGTTTGCATTGTAAGGTTATGAGCTTATGGCTGTGTGATTTTATTACCCCAAAAACTCGTTTCGCTAATCCGTGTTTTTCACTTCCTTATAAGGGAGTTTAGCTCCTGTTTTGAATTGACATATTAAATTAAAGATGCCGTATTAAAAATAGTAATTTATGTGCTTTCAATTAAAAACCTCAAATGAAAGATTGTTTTATGGGGCCGACATCTTCTACTTCTTCCGATGTGCCGACTTTGCCAACACACCCAAGTGAATTGGTTGACTCCGCTCCTCGTGTCACAAGAGAGTCGATTCCAGCATCTACTAGTTTTGGCAATCATAGAGAAGGAGCTGAAAAAATTCTTGGTTTGGTTAAGACTACTCCATCTGAGCTTGAAAGTTGGAGTTCTGAATCCACTAAGGCGGTAAGCGATGGCAATTTGCCTTTTTTGAAAGATAACTTTCACAAGTGGCAGTGGGAAGTAAAAAAGGGAAAAACAGTTTCTGCTCCCAATTGCATGAGCATAGCTGCATCGGCTGGCGTAATGATGCGTGTATTAGATCCCAACCCCTATACTTTATGATAAGTGAATTGTTGATTGCGAATAATTAGATGTTTTGATATCATTTCCTTTTTGTGATTCTAATAAATCAAACAAATTGCTAATTTCAAGGAATGTTACATGTCATCCACTTCTCCTACCGTAAGCTCTACACCTTCCTATTCTCCTCGCATGCTTGAAGGATCTAGTTCATCATCTACACCTCATCCGAATGTCAGCACTAGTAGCCATGTTGAATCTTCGAGCTCTAACAAGCGCACCAGAATCACGATTCCAAGTTCTTCCGTGGCCATAGCTTCAGAGCCCGCGCATTGGGTGGAAGGGCGCGTATTTCAAGTGCTTTCTAGCGTTAGTTTATCTTCTAGCTGCTCTTCCAGTGCCCCGATTTCTCAACCGGTTTTACAATCTTCAGGAAATCTGGGCAATGGGAGGAATGGCCTCTTGTTGCTGCCCTACAGTATTTTTCAGGCAACTATGACTTTTTTAGCTCCCCACGAGCTCTTCAATTTGGGGTGCTGTCGGCAATTTGCGC
>PLSG01000178.1 GCA_003164155.1 Parachlamydiaceae bacterium
GATGGCTATTTCCGTGGTCCCACCGCCGATGTCGATGATCATGCTAGCGGCTGGTTCGTGCACGGGCAGTTCCACACCAATGGCTGCGGCCATGGGCTCTTCGATCAAGATCACTTCTTGGGCTCCGGCGTGCAAAGCCGAATCCTCCACGGCGCGCTTTTCTACGCCGGTGATGCCCGAGGGTACGGCAATCAGAATTTTAGGTCTGAAAAGGCTGCGGGAAGGGGTAACTCTTTGGATCAGGGCCTTGAGCATCCCTTCGGCGATTTCAAAGTCGGCAATAACCCCGTCTTTCATAGGGCGCACAGCATGTATCTTGCGGGGAGTTTTGCCGAGCATGGCTTTGGCTTTATGCCCTACGGCTAAGACTTCATTGGTGGTGGGGTCGACGGCTACCACAGAAGGCTCTGCCAGCACGATCCCTTTGCCGCGCACAAAAACCAAAGTGTTGGCTGTTCCCAGGTCAATGCCTATGTCATTCGAAAAGACTCCTCTTAAATTGCTGAGCCGGCCAAAGGCTTTGCGATATAGCGAGTTGATATAGTTTTTGATATCAAATTGTTGTTTATTCATAACCTGTAGTGGGTTTATTAATGTCTATTAAGTCTCAAGCAGTTCTAGAACTTCTTCCCACGTCAATTTAGAAATAGCTTCATCATCAGAACTAATGATCTGTGTCACCAGTCCTTTTTTACGGCTTTGCAATGCCAGGATTTTCTCCTCTATGGTTCCCAAAGTGATCAGCTTATAGGAAGAAACCGAAGACTTTTGCCCAATGCGGTGCACCCGGTCGGTAGCTTGGTTTTCCACGGCTGGATTCCACCACATATCGTAGTGGATCACAGTGTCAGCTCCGGTAAGATTTATCCCCGATCCGCCGGCCTTTAAGGAAATAAGGAAGACTGAGATGTTTTCATCTTCATTGAATTGCTTGACGATCCCCATACGGTTTTTACTCGAGCCATCCAAATAGCAGATACGCAATCCCATCTTTTCTAGATCTTGACGCATGATATTGAGCATACGCGTATACTGACTAAAAATCACGGTTTTATGTTTGCCTTCGAGTAAAGACTGCAATAACTCCAGCAACATGTCGTATTTTGCTGAGTCTCCGCTTTCGGGTTTTTCTTTGGCAAATATGGCGGGATGGCAGCAAATCTGCTTGAGTCGCGTAAGCGTGGCTAAAACATGTATCTGAACGTTGTCGAAACCTTCTTTTTTAACCAGCTGGATCAATTCCTCGCGCGCCGAAGAGGCGTAAGAGCGATACAGTTCCCTCTGGGTATCGGAAAGATGGCAGTGATAGATGATTTCAGAAACAGGCGGCAAGTCCGACAACACATCTTTTTTCATGCGCCTCAAAATAAAGGGTGTTACCTTGCGCCGCAAGGCATCCATGCGCGTTTTGTTGTCCACTTGTGGAGATGGGCGGATAAACCTTTCCACAAAGCGCTCGAAGGAACTCAAGAGGCCAGGCATGAGGTAGTCAAAAAGGCTCCAAAGCTCGTCAAGGGAGTTTTCTATAGGCGTTCCGGTGAGGATAAGGCGATGTGCCGCACAAATCATTTTTACTGACTTGGCATTGCGCGTAGAGCGGTTTTTTATGTGCTGAGCTTCATCCAAGATGGCATACGAAAAAGGCACTGTCTTGTAAAAATCGATATCCTTTTGCAAAAGATTATAGGAAGTGATCACGATATCGTAGTTTTTTATATCGGCAAAAAGCTTCTGCCGCTGAGGGGGTGATCCGTCGACTGGTAGGCATTTTAGCTCAGGATTAAAGCGGTGGATCTCTTCTTTCCAGTTGTGCACCAAAGAAGTCGGACAGACGACAATGGAGATGGCTTGCGGATTTTCTTGTTTATTGTGAGTGAGCGCGATGATGGCCTGTAGGGTTTTTCCCAAGCCCATATCATCGGCTAATATGCCGTTGAGATGCATGGCCCGCAAGCGGTTTAGCCAGTCAATGCCCTCTATCTGATAGCTGCGCGGCACAGCTTGGATGGCCTTGGGCAAAGGCAGGGATTTCCAGCTCTGTTTGCCCAGCATCTGCTGCTGTACTTCGTGCAGTTTTGGCGTCATCGAAAATTGAATGGGCAGGTTTTCAAACTGGCTGGGGCACACACTGGCCAAGCTCCACAAAGGGCGTTGTTCGGTATGGTCATTCAGCTTGTGTATTCCCAGTTCGTCAAAAATCTGCACCACAGGTGCTAGCTTTTCCAAATCCAATACCAAGATTTTGTTGCAGCGCGCAGCTCCTCCGTCTTCTTGGACCTGCTTGCGTTTATCTCCCTTGGCTTTAGATAGTTCAATAAAAGCCCGTTTGGAGCTAATGCATTCCCACAATAAATCGACAGTTATCCCGTTGAGGTGCCCTTCCACTTTGAGGTTGACTTCGTAAAGATGGATTTGGCTTGTCTCAGATAGATGCAGCTTGAAGTGCGTGTTGTCGTAAATAAACTGTTCCAAAAGGTTTTTGGGGCAATTGAAGTGCACGCGGTGTTGGTTATGCGGAATCACTTCGGTCATGAACTCGATAATCTTCTTATCGGTTTTAGCTATGTAGACCCCTTGCTGTTCGTCGTACAAAAAGCCTTGAAAGAGGTCTTCGGTGATGCTTTGCTCTTCCGATAGATTGCGCGCCAAAATGCCTTGGTCCGAAATAAAGGCATGGATATCTTCATTTGTTATTTTAGAAGGCGCGGCTGGAACTTTAAGATTGTCGTAAATAAAGTTGAGGGATGCTTCGAGCTCTCCATTGAGATATTGAATCTCACATATAGCCCCTAGATTGCCTGTAAATGGATATGTCACAAATTGTTCGATTAGGTCGCGGTGCGATACTTCAGCCGTGCGCAGCAGCTCGGGCAAGGTGTTTTCCACAAAAGTGCCAAAGAGAGGCTCCGGAATGACCATATCGCGGATAATCGGCAAATAGCGCAAATGCTGCCTTTTAATGTGCGAAGGAAAACGGTAGTAAGTTGTCTGGTGGAGCACGCCTGGCTTGGCGCATTCCAGCAGAAGCACCTCTTCAGGGGAGACAGAAGTGGAATTTTCCAAGATAATATGGGGGGTCAATAGGATCTTTGGAGATCCCGAATGGATATATTCGATATCAAAGCGCACCATGGGTGGAGTCGAAGAAAAGCGCAAAGGGGTTTCCGGATTGGCATAGTATAAATGCGGCATGAGCAGTGTTTCTGGCTCCTGGCCCAATGGAGATGAAGGTAGTCTTTTACTGGAGGCCGCTTCGTACACCTGAGCTAAAATGGATCCGAAAGACTCGGCATCGATGTGCGCCACACGCAAGTTGCGTTCGGGATCGCGAAAATCTGGAAAGCGGGCGTGGTCCATGATCATTTTCAGCAGCAGAGTGCTGTCGGGGTCAAATGAGTCCAAAATGAAAAAATAGCGTTTTGTGCCTATATACAGAGCCTCGCTGTACCTGACGGACTCTAGAAACTCTTTGAGGTTCAATATGTTGAGGGGTTTAGAGCGAAAGGGCAAGCGCAGCGCCAGCTGAACTTCGAAAGCGGTGTGGTTTTCACAGTTCTTCGCCGGCACCCCTACAAAGAAGACCATTAGTTCGGCTTTATCTTGGGGCACTTCTTCTTCGGCATGGAAAAAGGGAGAGCGAGCCAGCAACTTGGCGGCTTTGACATATTCTTGCAAGAGCTCTTTTTGAAACTTCTTGCCTTTGCGTACGACCTCTTTTGTCTCGGCTTCTTTGAAAGTCTCGCGCAGTTGCTTTTTTTCTTTGGCATCAATTTTTTCAGATTCTTCAATATCCGTCTCTTTAGAGAAATTGACGATTATCTCGTCAAAATGATGCTCCAAATGGAAAATAGCCGCAGCCAGATGTTGACAGTCGTATTTGTATGAACAGTCGCAGTCGGAATCTTTGACCGTAGACCTCACGCGATCAATCTCTATCTCGCTTTGGTAGCTATTGTCAAAATTTCCAGTTACCCGACAACTCAGCTTTACGTTGTTTTGGTCGAAACAGACAATTTTGGCTGTTTCCACCATCTTTTTTTCAAACAGCAACCGTCCCTCTTTAAGGACAGTAGGTGAAAAATCTTGCTTTAGTTTGCGAAAATTCAGCATTACAAATTCTCACATTGTCATTTATAACACGTGTCTAAACCCTATAAGTTTCCCCACTTTTACATCTTTCCCTTGTCTAAAGCAATGAAAAAATTTCGATTTAATGGAAAAATTTAATAAATTGAGGATAATGCGGGCAAGTTAGCTGGTGAATCGATTTAAAAAATGTGCGTTTTGGGCGCGCTTGAAGAAGAAGTGATCCTTTTTTGGCCCCTTGTCATTTTTGTCAATCCATTAAAGTGTGCATGTTGCATGTCGCGATCTGGGCCTTAGCGAATTTAGGAAATTTAAACGCAAAGAAACACACTAAGGACGCAAA
>PLSG01000510.1 GCA_003164155.1 Parachlamydiaceae bacterium
CGTATACATGTGGGATAACAAATTGGAAACCACACAAGAAAGCAAAATTGTCTTGAAGACGCGCGCCGATAAATACGAAAAAATTAAAGAGATCATCCAAAAAAACTGCAGCTACGAAGTGCCTGAAATTACGCGCTTTGCCATCGATGGAGGCAATCAGGAATATCTCGACTGGCTGCTGGAAAGCACTCCGGATTTTAGCTCGTAGCGTGGCATAGAAAAACCAAACCAAAAACCTACTCAGAGTAGGTTTTCAAGTTATTCTGGGTTGACCGGCAGCCTCTACTGGTAGTTGCTTACCTCTCCCGAGAGTCTAGCTAGCATTGGCTCAAACAATTTTTTGAGGCATAACTTTTCTTTAAGAGTTAGCTCCTTTTTCGAGCTTATCGAACAATTGAAGAGTGGCTAGCGTATCTGCGGAAACAGCTAACACGACGTCCTCTTGGAGTTTATCTTCCGCGCTTTTGCCATATTCACGGTGCTGATTCAATAATATCTCAATGGCTTTTAATTTGATATCATACTTGCCGCCAAGAACTGCATAACGACTAGCGAGCATTTGGTATTGGTCTTCGCTACCAGATTTAATCGTAGATTGTACTGTACCAAAAAAATTTCTTATCTCTGTCATGCATTTTACGGCGCGGCGACGATCTTCTAAAGCTTTTTTAGCCTTGCTAAAATTTTCCATAGCTAACTCAAGCGAGTCAGGGGAATGTTCAGAGGATGGTAAGGCTTCGGAGCTCCTCGGATCTTTAAATTCTGTTGGGATGCGCGGGCCTCTAGGTGATAGCGGGAAAGTCATGCTTATATTCCTTGAGTTTACGTACATTTTCTAAAAATAGATCTAATACTGAGGCATTTTCAGTATCTTGATCCTTCAAACCTGAAACAGCAACTATTAAGCTTTCCATGTCGTGTTCGCTGATTTTTTTCACAGCTTGCTCAATACCTTCTAAAAGGCCAGCGCGAATATCAGCAATATTTAGAAATTCTTTTAACATTGCTTGAACTTCCAATTTTTTTTGCTCGATTTTTTTACTAGCTTTTTCCTGGGCTGTTTCAGGATCTTCTTCAAAAGCTTTTTTTAAAGCCGCCCGAGAAAAATTGTCAATAGTTTCGTTAAGCGCTTCTCTCCAGTCGTGTACTAAAGTTTCAGCTATGCGGTGGACTAAATCTGATTTTCTACCAGGAAATTCTACCACAAATTGTTTGATCTGAGCAATGTATTTAAGCTGAGCATCTGCTTTATCGGCATCCACTGAATCTTCTATGCTTGTTTCGGCCTCTATTTTTCTATCTTCTTCTGGCGCAGTATCTTCATTTCCACAAAGCATACTTCCCATATCGAGATCTGACTCTTCTAGCTTTGGGAGTTTTAATAGATATCTATTTGAAGAGTTATCTATTAAATGAATAGCCTTAATGTTAATGCGCGTGGTTATGCTGTGTTCACTTATGTCGTGCCTGTTTAAAGCGCACATGACATTGCCTGCGTTAATCGCCGCTTCTAACTCTGGTAAATCCCCATTCATTTTAAATTTAAATAAACGGTCATCATTGCCAATAATCAAATCGAAAATAATTGACTCACCTAATGCATGCCATAGCATTTTAAAATCTGCTTTATTGAGGCCTAGTTCTGTTTTTCCCATTATATCTTTCAAGGTTGCCGCTTCAAAACAGGGCATAAAAAGTGCAATTCTATTATGTATCTCCATACCTCTTTCAGTTTTTTTAGCTGTATTAGCTAATGCACATTCTAAAGCGGTATCGTTTACAATTTCAATTTGGGGGGTACTTAACCCAAACTGACGCAAAAACAGCGCGCAGATTCTTTCATTTAACCCCAAGGGTTTAGAAATCCACTTCAAGACGAATTTGCAGCTATCGGTAGTTAAGTTATCCCCAGTAAAAACCTGGGAACCAAGCTCAAGGGTGTGGCAGAGAGATGAACCTGGAAGCAAAGGCAAGGGCATTGCACAAAGAAAAGTNNAAAAGTAGCACCCGAAACACCAGAATTTGTGCGTCTGATGAAACCATCCAAAAGTTGATCTTTAAGTGAACGTGTGGTGATTAAAACAGTTCTTTTTAAAGCTGCTTTTTTCGTCTCTTGCTCTGGATTAGTTTTGGCGGAAGTGTTTTGGTTTTTTTGTTTCAATTTTAATTTTAACGTTGATTCTAAATCTTTTAATTCTAACTCCACTGTTTCATTGAAAATTTTTAGCATGGCTTCTGTTGTCATTTTTATTACAGATGAAGGGGAACTCGAGCTAATGGATTCGCAACTAGAGCTCAATCTAGGACTTAAGCTAGAACTGGAGCTGGAGCTAAGATGCGAAATTGTGCGAGCAGAGCACTTGCCTTTTTTGCTGGGTGTGGCCAGTAGATTTGAAGGGGTAGACGGCGTAGAGCTGGAAGTAAGTGAGACAGATGACATGGTTAAATCTCCTAAATAATTATTTGTTATGTAATAAGAATACGACTATTGTATTAAGTTATCGTAAAGACAATGTGAGAATTTTATAAAAATGTGGCAAACTCAGGCCTTGATCACTTTTTTGGGCATGCGCATCTAGTACAACAGCTTGGGAAGGATAAAAAAGATGGGGAGGATAGGAGAAATGGTTGCAGTAGCCGTTTGACCTAAAGAGAAAATCACGATAAGGCTTTATCTGCCTTTTAAGAGCAGCACGATGGTGAATTCGGTATATTGACCTTCTTGGGAATTGACCATCAAAATCCCACCATGCTGCTGAGTGACGATATTATAGCTTAGCGACAATCCCAATCCTGTACTTGGACCGGCGGCCTTACTGGTAAAGAAAGGGGAGAATATTTTTTCTTGAACGGAAAGGGGGATGCCTATGCCATTGTCGCGGAAGTGTATGGTGATCTGGCTGGTCATTTGCTCTGTCCTAATAGTTAGCGTGGGGACAAAAGACTCTCCCAGCATTTGCTTTTTTTTCATCAAAGCAAAATAGGCATTTTCCAATAGATTGCGGATAACCACGAGCATATCTTCTGGATTTAATTCTACATACTGGACGGAAGGATCAAATTCTTTGACTATGGTTACATTGAGGGAAGGATAGCGGATGGCCATTCTCAGTGGAAAATCTTCCAAGATAGTATCCAAAAACGCATGCAGCACGGTGGGTTCTAGCTTTTTGCTTTGTTTGACAGCGTGCGCCGACATTTTTTCAACGATGCCGTCGGCCCGGCTGCCCTGTGCCTTGATGGCCTCAATATTTTCGAGTAACTCTTTTACTGTTACTTGCATATCCGCTGATTCATTTGAAGGGGCATTTTGGGTGTATTTTTGAATGAAAAGCGCTATTTCGTCGATCAAAGGGCGCGAAAGTTCCG
>PLSG01000191.1 GCA_003164155.1 Parachlamydiaceae bacterium
AGATTTTTTTTTACCACAGAGATCATAAAGAACACAGAGAAGGGCAAATTGACCGAAAGTTTTTTCGGCTAAGGTGAATAAGGCCTAAGTTATTTGTATGCTTTTATTTTTAAACTCCACAAAATCAACACTCCAACCAGAGGCCAGTTCTTGGAAATTAGCTTTAAAATCAGCCAGGGCGTTAAACTAAATCGATCATTAGGTCGGCAATCTGAGGCACCAAAATATCGAATTTTTCTATCATTTCCCATCCATTATTAAAGGGAGTTGTTTGGGCTTCAACCTTTCTTTCTCCTTCTGGCTTTGGATTTTCTTTGCGTAGACGCTCTATCTGCAAGGTTAGGTCGCAAGCTTTAGTGTAACAATCCTCTAGTTTAACCATATTGCAGGAAGTGGAGAGCAAATTGAATGCCTTTACGAAAGATTGGAGGCGTTGATCCAATAACTCTTGGGAAAGCAAAAAGGAGGTGGGGCCAAGATTTTTATAATCACACCATAAAGTATTCAATCTATGTAGCATGTCAGTAAGGCGCTTTGATGTATCTATCGATGTGCTGAGAGCTGGATCTGTTATATGTATAGATGGTTGCTTTTTACTTACCTTTAGCATTAAAGGCTTCAATTGATCTCTACAAGCCTCACATGCTTTGGCTAATTCAATAACATCTTCAGGAGATAGGAAACCTTCTACTAATTTTGGAATAAATCTTAGAGGATGATTAAAGTATTTTAAAAGCAAAGATAAGTAATTGTTAGGTAGCCTGNNTAGCACATCATTTTAATACCTGTAATGAAAGAGGGCCTTTCTATATATGCTTGCAGCTTATCTGCATTTTCATGCTGTCCAAAGAGAGCTATCAGCGTTTGCAATAGAGGTATGTTATTTGATACATTAAGGTGGAAGGGATGTTTTGAAATAAAAGGAAATTTAGCAATTAATGCCTCGGCTGAAAGGCCTCTCGGTATATGCTCCCATATGTAGCGTTTGTCTTGAGGGGAAAGGCTTTTGATCAAAAAGGGGAGGGCGGCATATACGTAAATTTCGACGGATAGTTGTGATAGGCAGGTATAGGCAAAGTAATGATCGGATTCTAGTTTGCCTAGTTTAAAATAAGCCTCATATTCTTGTAAGACAATCTCGCCTTCTCTAGCATTTGTGGTTAAGGCTCTCATCGAAATCAAGCGAAAAAGTACGGGGATTCTGGACTTATAAATACTCACATCGCACAAACGCGTATAGCTCTGTCGCAGTTTTTTAAACAACTCAAGCTTCTTTCCGTCTTTAAAACTAAAGGTAGCGTAATATAAATTCGTTAAGGAGTTCTTTAGATGATGGATTACCTCAGGAGGTGTTTGTTGGTCCTCTAAATGGCGAAAGTAGCCTTTGGTGCTGGCAAAATTGAGTATGATATGGGTTAAGTGACATGGGGTTTCATGTGTGCTAGACTGGGCGCATTTAAAAAAGTTTTCTACTAAGGTGGTTAGTGCTATTAAATCAAAAGGCATGATTAACTCTAGATCAAGTAGATTCCTTAGCCGAACGCAGAAATACTCTAGTTCAAGAGGTGGGAATGTTGAGGAGTTCTTAGCTTCTAAAAACGAACCGAGAATTCTGTCTTTGGTGGGAATTTTTTTTGGCTTTGGTTGAGAGATAACTAGAGGGTGTGCGATTTGGTCTATAATTTTTTGAGATGCGAGAATATCCCGACTGAGGCGCGCATCTACAGCAGTTTTAAAACACTTTAANNTATTGTTTAGTGCATCTAGAAAACTGTCTAAAAGCCTAGGGATAAGGATTTTTAAGCACGCGGGCGATGCGTAATTATTTGCCATATGCTGTAGTAAGTTTAGCTCGAGATATGCAAACATTGGCTTCTCACTAGAGCCTTTAAAATGATCAAATAAGCTAAATATTTTAGGCAGGGTGTTTTGCCAAAAAAGGAAGTCGAGATTTTTCTTGGCTTCTAGTTTATACAGGCTTTCAAGAAGTTTTCCGAAATTAGACGTAGGCACGTCTTTGAGTTTGGGGTGTGTACACATCTCTGCAAGCAAAGCAGGTAGTATTTTTACTTGATCTTCTAGTTTTTCATAGATTTCCAAAGCTGCCGTAATACCTGTCAAGGAAGGCGTACCCAAACAGGTGAAGACCTGACAGCTTCTATGCAAATTTATGAGAGAAGAGTCTAATTCAGAAGCAGCCAGCAGCTTTTTAGATAGTTTCAGGAAATCTTCGACGGTAATATTTGAGCATGACTTTCTCCATAATAAGTATTCCATCTGGTATTTTGGCATGAGTAATAGCTTTATCCATGCTTCAGGAAAAAGTGTGGTCAAGCTTTTAACGATTTCATAGCGCATTGGGCTGCTGCAGAATGCAAGGGCTTGAGTGGTAATAAGTGGTTCGAATAGCAAATGCGAGAGGCTTTCTTGAGATATTTGGGATTTATTCTGGTGTAGATTTTCGATTAAAATCTTTAAGGTTTTTCCTACTGGCTCCCAATTGCTTCCTATGACTAACCGGCGTTGAACTACTTCCCCAAACAATTGAATAGCTAAGGATAGGAAGTTCTTAGAATGGATTTCAAGGCCTTCTTGAATCAGTCTTAAGGTGGTCTCTTGCAATATTTCACACATGCGGGATTCAAACGGCTGCGCAAGCCTTTGACGTACTATTTCCACGGCTTGCGGGTAGGTGATCCCAAAGGGAGGCTTTCTTGGCAACACTGCCATGGCCTGAATTAAAAGTTCGTAAG
>PLSG01000154.1 GCA_003164155.1 Parachlamydiaceae bacterium
GCATTCTCACCTGGGAAGGCATGACCAATCTCAGCAAAGAGTTGCGGTTAAAGCTCACCGATAAGATCAGAATGACCACGCTCAAGCTCGAAAAGACGGCCTATTCTAACGACCGGGAAACAGTCAAGTTTTTGTGGCGCCTGCGCGACGGCAGTTTAATCGAGTCGGTGCTCATTATGTCTGGGGATAGACGCACCGTATGCGTGTCTTCGCAAGTGGGATGTCCGGCCCGCTGCGCCTTTTGTGCATCTGGGCAAAAGGGCTTTTTAACTAATTTGCGCCCAGCTGAGATCATCGAACAGGTTTTGCAGATCAACAACTGGTTGCAGCCCAAAGGCGAGCGCGTATCGCATGTGGTATATATGGGCATGGGCGAGCCCCTGAAGAACTACGATTCTGTGTTGAAATCAGTGCGCCATATCTGCTCAGAAGACACGCTGAATATCTCGCAAAGGCGCATTACCATCTCTACTGTAGGCATTGTGGAAGGGATCAAGCGTTTGTCGCAAGAAGACCTCAAAGTCAATCTCGTATTGTCCTTGCATGCGCCCAATCAAAAAGTGCGCTTGAAGATCATTCCTTATGCGCGCAAGTATCCTTTGGAAGAGATTATGACTGCCATGGACGAATATTCCGCCAAAACAAAGCGGGATATCACCTATGAGTATATTTTGCTAGCTGGGATTAACGATCATGTCGATCATGCCCTTGAGCTGGCGCATTTGCTGCACGGCAAGCAGTGTGCTGTAAACCTCATTCCTTACAATCCCGTAGAAGGATTGCGCCTAAAGCGCCCGGAAAAGAAAACCATCAAAGAGTTTCGCAGCGTTCTATATGGATCCCGCATAGTCAACACCTGCCGCTACACCAAAGGCGACGACATAGCTGCGGCTTGCGGCCAACTAGCTATGCAGCAGACACCGCCTGTAGCGCCTGCGCCTAAACTTGCCTTAGCCTCTTAGGATCTGACTCCCCCACACTTTTATACTCGAAGCCGGCTTTGTGCATTATACACAAAGCCGACCTTGTTCACCTTTTCGGCTGACATTCCAGCCCTATTCAGCTCTAACAAAAACTTTCGCTTACCCGGTCTAGGAAATTAATACATTTACACATTAAATCAATAACAACACATTAAATACTAATTTGACTTTTAAAGTGTATTTATATTACAATTAGCATTGTAAATATAATTAAATACAAAGGTAATTAGAAATGACGGAAAGTTTAAATAACTCTCAGGTTGACAGAAGTCAAAATGCCTCTTCAGCATTTAGCCCAATTACTGCTTCCACACAAAAAATTTCCACGTCTGATGTGGCCACGCCCTCAAAAAACGCGTTACAAGATCTGGTAAGCACCTGTGCACATGGCGTTTTCACAGCCCATTATTCTAAGTCCCCCGCCGGGCGTTTATACGCACATTTTTACATTTCGACAGTGGATCAGAGCCATGCTGCAATTTTTAAAACAACTAGTGCTTTTGAAAAGTGGACTAAAATCCTCGATGGGATGGCGCGGGAATACACCGAAGCAGTCAAGGAAAGAGAGCATATCAACCAAGAAAAGGAGCACATACACCAAATCATGAAAAATTTCCAAAATGAATTTTCAAAACAACTCAAGACACTCTTAAACCAAGACTAAACCACATATAGCACGCATTTTCTAAGCCTTTCCTACAAAATCGCATTCCAGGTACACTGGGAGGAAAAAGGCCTTAAGTAGGCTTAAGTAGGATAGTTCGATGCCATTTGATTTAAAAAGACTGGATAATTTCCCCACAGATCCCGGTGTATACGTCATGAAGAACAGCGCTGGCGCTGTACTCTATGTGGGCAAAGCCAACAATTTGCGCCGGCGCGTGCGGCAGTATTTTATGCCCGGACGCGATTTGCGCACTATCATCCCCTATTTAGTCGCCAAGGTAGAGCAGATAGACATCCTCGTCGTGCTTTCGGAGAAAGAAGCTCTCCTGCTAGAAAACACCCTTATCAAGCAGCACCAACCCAAATACAACGCTCTGTTGAAAGACGATAAGACCTACGTGGCCTTGAAAGTCACCACCAAGCAGCAATGGCCGGTGCTCAGCCTGGTAAGATTAAAAGGCAAACCCAAAGCGGATGCCGCCTATTTTGGACCCTACACCAGTGGGTTAGCCGCCCGCAAGACCTTTGATTTGCTCAATCGGCTCTTCCCCTTGCGCCAGTGTTCCGATCAAGAGTTTGCCAGGCGCACGCGCCCCTGCATCTTATATGATATGAAGCGCTGTTTAGGGCCCTGTGTGAAAAAGTGCACTCCGGAAGCATATCAGCAAAATGTGGATCGAACAGTCCAATTCTTGCGTGGCCACGATCAAGAGATCGTCAAAGACTTATACAAGGAGATGGATCTAGCCGCGGCGTCGCTGGAATTTGAAAAAGCTGCAGCCGTGCTCAAAACTATCCGCCAGATTGAAAGCACATTAGAAAAGCAGTTTGTGGATACGCCACTTGGCAGCGACTCAGATGCTTTAGGCATCTTTAGGCAGGGAGATGAAGTGGTCTTGAGCAAAATGGTATGCCGCAGCGGCAAGCTGAGAGACGTCTGCCATTACAATTTCAAACAAATCGCTGATGAAGACGCTGAATTGCTGGCCTCTTTCCTTTTGCAGCACTATCGCGAACAAGCCGACCTCCCCCACGAGATATTGCTCCCTACAGAGCTAGCGCCAGGAGAAGCCGAAGCGCTAGCCGAGATTCTTTCCGAAAACAAGAAGCGCAAAGTCAACCTAGTCGTTCCCGAGAAAGGCGCCAAATTCGCCCTCATAAAAATGGCTTTGGCTAACGCCTCAGCCACCTTCAAAAAAGAGCATGACGCCTCGGCTGCCAAGGAAAAAGCCTTAAATGAACTGCAAAGCAGTTTAAACCTGAGCTGCTACCCCCAGCGCATCGAGTGCTTTGACAACTCCAACATTGCCGGAACAGAAGCGGTCTCGGTCATGGTAGCCTTTACCGATGGACAAAAAGACTCCAGCCGGTACCGCAAGTATAAAATCAAAGCCGCCGACCCCACCAACGATTACGCCCTTATGCAAGAAGTCCTATCGCGCCGCTATAAACGCGCCATAGAGGAAAACAACTTGCCAGACCTCATCCTCATCGATGGAGGCAAGGGGCATTTGAATATAGCCCTTAAAGTATTAGCAGAACTAAATATTGTGACTGTTTCGGTGATTGCTGTGGCCAAAGAAAGCGGACGACACGACAAAGGCATGAGCGCAGAACAAGTCTTTTTGCCTAACCACAAAGACCCCATTTTGCTAAGGCACACTTCGCCCGCCCTTTTTTTACTGCAGCAAATCAGAGATGAAGCCCACCGCTTTGCCATCACCTTTCACCGCAAAAGGCGCAGCAAGGGCCTATTAACTAGCGAAGTAGACGAGATACCAGGCATTGGCAAGGTGAAAAAAGGGATTATCCTGCGCTATTTTGGTAGCCTCAAAAGATTAAAGGAAGCTACTTTGGAGGATCTGCAAAAAATTTCGGGCATAAGTGAAGCTAACATTCAATCCCTATGGAAATTCATCCATAAATGAGGCAGCATGAAGAGCTTAGAGCAAGCATTGCGCGGCGAAGTGCGTGGCGAGATACACTTTGAAGAAATATCCCGCAGAGTATACAGCGTCGATGCCTCCATCTATGAAATTGAGCCCATTGGGATAGTGCTGCCGCAAGACAAAGCCGATCTCGTGGCGGCCGTGCGCATAGCTTATGCCCACAACATTCCCGTGATCGCCAGAGGGGCTGCCACAGGCATAGCCGGCGGATGCATTGGAAGAGCTCTAATTTTGGACTTATCCAAGCATCTGACAGACATCTGCGAAGTGAACTATGCAAAAGAGTACGTCCTATGCCAGCCGGGAGTGGTGCAAGATACCCTCAACAAGGTGTTGGAAGAAAAAAACTATCGGCTTGGCCCTGACACCTCCACAGGCAACCGCGCGACGCTTGGCGGCATGCTAGCTAACAACGCCGCGGGATCGCGCTCCTTGCGCTACGGAAAAATGGTCGACCATGTCGAAGCTGTGGAGCTGCTTTTAGCCAACGGTGAATTGCTGCAGCTGGAAAATCTCACTCTAGAAGCCGCCAAAAGTAAAAGCCTACAAAATGACAGCGAGGGACGCATTTATAAAGCACTCTTGCGCCTGCGCGAGGTCTATCGCGACGAAATTCAAAAGCGTTTTCCCAAAATTCCGCGCCGCGTATCCGGCTACAACCTCGATGAACTGATAAAGGAAACAGAGCTTGGCTCCCCTCTCAATCTCAGCAAGCTAATCGCCGGATCTGAAGGCACGTTGGGTATTGTCACTGAAATGAAACTTAAAATCGTCAAAAGGCCCGATTGGACGGGATTATGCATCATCCACGTGCAGAATATGCAAGAAGGACTGCAAGCTATCCCCTTTGTGCTTTCTTTCTCCCCTTTAGCTGTAGAAATGATTGATCGCCACATCCTGCAAGCTGGCCGCTCTTCACCCACTCTAAAAAACAAGTTAGAGTGGTTAAAGGGCGATCCAGCCGCGGTCTTTGCCATAGAATTCGACGCCCCCACCCAAGAAGAAGTCCTGGCAAAACTCCAAGCCTTTGAGTTGGCTATGCGCCAGCGAAATATTGGATACAGTCACGTTATCCTCACCGAAAAAACTGCTATGGAGCATGTCTGGGAAGTGCGCAAAGCGGGCCTTGGCCTGCTGCTATCCAAGCGCACCTACAGCCGGGCGATTGCCTTTATTGAGGACATCAGCGTAGCCCCAGAGAAACTGCCAGCTTTTATGGAGAAGTTTCAGCTATGCTTGCGCAAATACCAAAAAGAAGCCGGAATTTATGGGCATGCAGGCTCGGGCTGTTTGCATATACGCCCTTACATCGATCTAAGGCAGCCACAGGAGCTGGTGAGCATGCGCCAGCTGATGGAAGATGTAGCCGACTTACTGCTAGAAGCCGGCGGAGCGCTCAGCGGAGAACACGGCGACGGCTTAGTGCGCTCGTGGTTAAATAAGAAGATGTTTGGCGAGACCCTCTATGCCGCCTTCGTGGAAATCAAAGCAGCCTTTGATCCGAAAAACCGCATGAATCCTGGGAAAATTGTACACGCCCCCGATTTGCTGCAGGATTTGCGCATGAATCCTCAGATAGTGCCGCCACAGATGGAAACCTTTCTCGATTTTAAAGCCGAAGGCGGCTTCCATCTGGCGGTCGACATGTGCAATGGAAATGGACTGTGCCGCAAGAAAGAGGGTACCATGTGCCCTTCGTTTCAAGCCAGCGGAGACGAATATCACACTACGCGTGCCCGGGCACAGGCCTTGCGGGCCATCGTCAATGGACGGCTGCCGCTGAAAGATTTCACAAGTACAGGGTTATATGATGTTTTAGATCTTTGCCTTGAATGCAAAGGATGTAAAACAGAATGTCCCTCCTCAGTAGATATGGCCAAAATGAAAGCTGAATTTCTCTATCAATATGGCAAAAAACATGGCTATCCCTTGCGCAGCCGCCTGTTTGCCGGAATTGGAAATTTGGGCAAAATGAGCACGGCCTATCCTCCCCTGGCCCACTTAGTAAACTACCTGCTAGACAGCCGCCTAGCCAAAAAAGTGCTCGAACACATCGGCATAGCTAAAGAGCGCGCACTGCCTCAGTTTGCCGCACAACGCTTTTCTCAGTGGTTCGCCGCCCACCAGCAAAAAAGACACCTTCAAACGCAAAACCTTGGGAAAGGCGCAAAACAAGTGGTCTTGTTCAACGACACCTATACTGAGTTTCAGGTGCCCCACATAGGCAAAGCCGCCGTCAAAGTACTCCATGCTCTGGGGTTTGA
This sequence comes from Parachlamydiaceae bacterium, assembly GCA_003164155.1. Classification (GTDB taxonomy): domain Bacteria; phylum Chlamydiota; class Chlamydiia; order Chlamydiales; family Parachlamydiaceae; genus BOG-1457. The sequence continues at coordinate 5,863 of PLSG01000154.1, forward strand.
AGTAATACTCCCCAAATGGAGCTGCTGCGGACGTCCCCAGATTTCCAAAGGCTTCTTGCAAGAGGCCCGCCACAGTGCCAACCAGCTAGTGGAAACACTCCACCCCTTTGCCCAGCAAGGGATTCCGATCATAGGACTTGAGCCAAGCTGCCTGTTCACCATCCGAGACGATTTTCATGGACTCTTGGGCAGCCATGACACTCGCGTCGGCACGCTTGTGGCCGCCTGCCAAACTTTAGATCAGTTTTTAGAGCAACGCCTCGTACATATGGGCGACAAGCTTCCCATCAAGCTCTCCTTGGGTGCCCAAAGCCTGGCAAGTCAACCGCCGCGGCAAGTAAAGGTGCATACCCATTGCTATCAAAAAGCCCTGGCGCCTTTCCCCTCTACAAAAAGAGTGCTGCAAAGCATCCCCGCCTTCGAGGTGTCTGAAGTCGAGTCGGGTTGCTGTGGCATGGCAGGCTCTTTTGGATACGAAAAAGAGCACTATGCCTTTTCGATGAAAATCGGACAGCTCAAACTTTTCCCCTCTATTATGAATTTGAGGCAAGATGGCTTGGTTGTAGCCAACGGATTTTCGTGCCGCAGCCAAATTCTGCATGGCACGCAAAGATCTGCCCAGCACATCGCCGAAATTCTGGCCGACAGCATGGGAGATGACTACAACGAATTCATAGGAAATTTATCACAAAGAAACACATAAAGGACGCAAAGGACACAAAGAAGGAACAGGAAAAAATTAATAGACCATCCTCGTTCACTGTAAACATTAAAAGGGTGAAATCACTTTATTCACCCC
>PLSG01000026.1 GCA_003164155.1 Parachlamydiaceae bacterium
ACCTTCTCCGGTAAAAGAAAGCTCATTTTTGCGCTATGTCAAACTGCGTATACCTGGCTCCAACCTCCCCCCGCCGGCGGAAAAGTCTGCTGAATCTCAAGCCCTGGGACAACGCGCCGATCTTTTGGCCATACAGCCTGAGACCAATCTCACCATACGTCCCTCGCTTTCCGGAAAAAATCAAGGCGATCGCCCTTTTGCCAACTGGGAAATGGGAGATAAGCTCAAGAAATTGATGTCCTCAGAGCAAGACTCCAAGCCCCCGGAGCCAAAAATCTTCGAGGAGGCCAAAAGCAGCCGGGATGCATCCAAGGATGCACCGCCCAAAACTGAACTGAAACTGCCTGTCAAGTCTTCCATAGAGATTTCAAAATCCTTGGATGCTTTCAAAGAGATGCCTAAAAATGCGCGCGAAGGGCTCAAAAAAGAGCCTCCCAGCAAACGCGATCTCGCCTTGCAGGCGCAGCGCACGCATAATGGCGATATGAGCACCTATATACTCCCCGCTGTCTCCTCCTTGAGCAATGCCAAGAAAGTAGACCAATCTAATTTGAAAAGAGACTTAAAAAAACAAGCTGAGGTATTGGAAGAGACCTTGCAAAGTTTTGGTATTGAGGCCAAGGTGGGGCAGATCAATTGCGGTCCGACGATCACTTCTTTTGAAGTGCACCCTTCCATAGGGGTTAAAGTGCAAAAAATTAAAGCGTTGGAAAATGATATTGCCTTGAATATGGAGGCCAAGTCAATCCGCATCATAGCGCCCATTCCCGGCAAGGCAGCCGTGGGAATCGAAGTGCCCAACCCCCAACCTCAAGAAGTGGGCTTCAAGGAGATGCTGGCCTACTACCAACAGCACGCTAAATTCCATGTCCCCGTGCTGTTGGGCAAGATGGTCAACGGCGATTATGTGATGACCGACCTGACCAAAATGCCCCATTGCATCATCGCTGGTGCCACCGGCTCTGGCAAATCGGTGTGCATCAACACTATCGTCATGTCCATCGTCATGAATACCCGGCCAGATCAAGTGAAAATGCTGATGGTAGATCCTAAGAAGGTGGAATTGACACCCTATTCCAGGCTTCCGCATATGCTCGCCCCGGTGATCACCGAGCCTAGAGGTGCCTGCTCTGCGCTGCGCTGGCTGGTCAAGGAGATGGAAAACCGCTATGAGATCCTCAAACAGATCGGCGTACGCAACATTGAGTCTTTCAACAACCGCAAGATCGATGTAGCCGTGGAATCTGCCTTAAATATCGAGGTGCCAGCTAAGATGTTCTACATCGTCGGCATCATCGACGAATTGGCGGACTTGATGATGGTGGCCAGCAGCGATATTGAAACGCCCATCGCCCGCATAGCCCAAATGGCGCGCGCTGTGGGCATCCATCTGATATTGGCTACCCAGCGCCCATCGCGCGAGGTAATCACCGGCCTGATCAAAGCTAACTTCCCCACGCGCATTTCTTTTAAAGTGGCCAGCCGAGTGAACAGCCAGATCATCTTAGACGAAACTGGGGCAGAATCTTTGCTAGGCAACGGAGACATGCTCTTTCTGCCACCAGGTTCTTCGCAGCTAGTGCGCGCCCAAGGGGCCTTTATCCGCGATGAGGACATCAATACAGTCGTCAAACACATTTGCGATCAGATGCCTCCCCAATATCTGATCCAATCTTTTGATGCTCTGCAGACTTTAGATGAAGACTCCCCTGCGAACCGCGCGGTAGCCTCAGATGATCCTCTATTCGTCCAAGCCCGCGAGATCGTCATAGGCACAGGGAATGCTTCCACCACGTTTTTGCAAAGAAAACTGAAGATCGGATACGCCCGCGCGGCCAGCTTGATGGATCAGCTGGAACTGCAAGGTATCGTTGGCCCGGCAGACGGCAGCAAAGCGCGCAAGATTATGGTGGCTCTGAATAAGGGCGATGACAGCTCTCCTTCAGGTGCGCCAGAAGACGATGACCTCTAATTCAAGGCCCTTTATTTAACGGAGGATGATATATGATAAACAAATTGTCTTTAGCCGATCTCGACGTTAGGGGAAAAAAAGTGCTGATGCGGGTCGACTTCAATGTGCCCCTCGATAAGCAAGCTAATATCACTGACGATACGCGTATCGCGGCTGCGCTGCCGTCGATACGCTATGTTTTGGAGCATGGGGGTGCCTTAATTCTGATGAGCCATATGGGACGCCCTAAAGACAAGCGAGTCCCCGAAATGTCTTTGGCCCCCTGTGCAAAAAAACTGTCGTCTTTGCTCGGCCAAGAGGTCTTGTTTGCACAAGACTGCATCGGACCTTCCGTTACCGAACAGGCCAAACAGCTCAAAGCCGGACAAATCCTGCTCTTGGAGAATCTCCGTTTTCATAGAAGTGAGGAACACCCCGATGAAGATCCGACTTTTGCTCAGGCCTTAGCTCAGCTGGGCGACCTATATGTCGACGACGCCTTCGGCACGGCGCATCGCGCGCATTCTTCTACCGCTGCAATCACCCGCTTTTTTCCCGGCAAGGCTGCCGCCGGCTTCTTAATGGAAAAGGAAATCGAGTTCTTGGGATCGGCAGTTTTAAATCCTGAGCGCCCTTTCTATGCCATCATCGGAGGAGCCAAAATATCTTCCAAACTCGGGGTGATCAAGTCGTTGCTAAGCCGCGCCGATGTGCTGCTAATCGGCGGGGGCATGGCCTATACCTTCCTTAAGGCGCAAGGCATCCCTATTGGCGACTCCATTCACGAAGACCAATTCCTGGACGAAGCTAAAGAGATTCTCGCGGCCAGCGCTCAAGGAAAAGCGCGCCTCTTGCTGCCTCTGGATATCGTGGTGGCGCAAAGCTTAAATGCCGAGGCGCAGACACTCACCGTATCTGCCAGCGAAGGGATTCCCAATGGGTTCGAAGGGGTCGATATCGGACCAAAGACAATTGCGCTTTTTTCCGAAGAAATCAAAAAAGCTAAAACCATTTTTTGGAATGGCCCTCTAGGCGTGTTCGAAATTGCCAAATTCGCCCAAGGCACCAACTCCATAGCTAAAGCTATGGCGGCCCTTTCGACTTCCGCTACTACGGTCGTCGGCGGGGGCGACTCCATCGCCGCCGTGCAGGCAGCTGGCTTGGCCCGGCAAATTTCGCATCTTTCAACTGGCGGCGGTGCTTCCTTGGAATACCTAGAATTCGGAACCTTGCCGGGCATAGAAGCCCTTTCCGATAGGCCTTGAACCAAGCCAAAATATTCGGATCAGGGCAGGAAATCGAATTGAAACAGACAGCCTAAGCTTATGACATTGCACACCACCCAAGGCCTGGTATTAAACATCATTAGCTACGGCGACTACGATCAAATCGCCACGGTCTTCTCCCTGGAGGATGGACTCTTCAAGCTCATGCTTAAAGGGGCTAAACGGCGCAGCCGCCAAAGCATAGTCTATGCCCCTTTTCTCCAAGCGGAATTCGTTTATTCTGTAGGCAAGAGCGAGATCTATCGCAGCCACGAGACTTCTGTACTCAACTACAATTTCCAGCTGAGGAATAACCTGGACAGCTTAAGCATTGCCTGCGAATTGGCGCAGGCTATCTTAGCCTCGCAGATGCCCGGCAAGCCAGCACCATTGCTCTATCAGTTGCTGATAAGCTATCTGGAAAAACTACCCTCTATACCTGAGCGCACGCTAGGGGCTAGCTTTCGTCTCAAAATATTAAAACACGATGGCCTTCTACATATCTCTCACGTGTGCTGTGTCTGCGAACGAACTCTGGATACGCATCATATTCNNAAGACAGCTATTGCAGCGAACATGCTCCACTAGATGCGCTTGCCTTTTCCAGTGCTGAGATCGACATAATGGATCAGCTGGCTCACTTCCGCCTGTTTTCCCAGCTGCTAGACCACTCCCTCAGTGCGCCCTTCTATGCCCAGATTTGCCGCTTCTTTGTCCACCAATTGCATATCTGAGGCAAGTTGTTAGCCATCCATTTCCTCACAAAAGAGATCATTCCCCCCATGTAACCTAGGGCTAGGATGTGCGATTTATTGTTTTCTTTTGCAATTTAAGCCAAAAT
>PLSG01000168.1 GCA_003164155.1 Parachlamydiaceae bacterium
TCCCCCTCTTAATGCAAAAATTACTTGAGGCAAGCTGCTACAGTGAGGCGTGTGCCTTGCTTCTGCACATACGCCATCACAGTAAAGCTTTGTTGAAGCATTTTCTAGATTTTGAAGATCATCCCAGTTTCCGCAAACAACTGTTAGAAGCCGCTTCTTTGGACTTGCGGGCTATGGAGTCTGAAACCGTAGAAAAAGCCTATCGCGTCCTGCGCTTAATATTATCTGGCACGCCAGATAGTGCGCTGGTCGCTGAGATTAGCCACCGGCTCTCTGCGGAGATATCTGCGAATTTTTCTAAATCTACTACCTCCAAGCCTGACATCCCCAAGCCTAACATTGACGTACGCTACCGTATGCTGAGACTGGTGCATCAGTTGCTGCGTACCCAAGCGATCCTTTCCACAGATACAAAGATAGCTTACTTTCGCTATATTATTTTAAAATGCATGGAAATGCATAAAAAACGTCTGCGCTCTTATCGTGAAATGGCTGTGCGCACTTTAAAAAAGATGGCAACGTCTTCCATTCCCCCCTCTTCTGAAAGCGAACTAAAACTCTCTGCTTCATCTTCATGGCTACATGAAGTACAAAAGACATTTTTTTTGCGCATGAAACGCACTTTTGCGAGCAAAGTGGCCCAATTTCGTTTTTTTCAAAAGGTATTTCTGGAGAACGTTCCTTTCGACAAATCCGCTAAAAAAGAACTCGTCGAACTCCTCAATCATCTATCGGAAGAAGAGTTTTCCGAAAAATTTTCTGCCTTTGTAATCCGCTTAGACCCAAGCCTGGCCGAGCATCCTGTGTTTAAAAGAGAAAAGCTCCTCCCTGAATCATCAGAAATTACAGAAACGCCTCAAGCGGAAGAAAAAGATTTTAAAAACCTCAATGAAAAAGCAGATATAATAGAAGATGCCTTTATCGAAGGCATAAATCCCAAGCAAGTTGATGCCTCGCCCCATTTTGTGCGCATGCGAAGAGCCATAGATTGGCTTTTGAAATTCGCTTCACCCAAGGGAAAGGTCTTTTCGGAAAATCTTCTCAATAGCCGTTTGTTTATTGTCAATTCTATCATCCATGGAAGAAAACGCCTTTTAAATCTACCTGAAGAGGCCCGTCTGAACATTGCTCAAAATTTGCTACAGGCCATAAAAAGAATTTCCGAGATCCCTCGCCAGGATGCCCAAAATGAAGCTTATGAACTTTTCGCCTTTTGGCTCGAGCATGCAGCGCAGTGCTTTGAACCGCTGTCCTCTAAGCCCGCCGATCTATTCGCGCAAGATAACTTGACGATAGCCTCAACGCTCCTAGCTGAACTTGTAGTTAGAGCTGAAAAAGAACCGGAAAAAATAAACGCCAAAGCTTTGCATTTTCTTGCGTTCTTCTTGTTGAATCAAAACGTAAGCAAGGGTTTGGCATACGAACTTTTAATTCAGGTGATTGCCCTGTTGCCGAGAAAACCACCTTTTGGACTTGCTTATCCACAGGCCGTGGGGAGAGTACGCCACATGATGGCACAAACTGTGGAGCCGCATGCTCGCGCCCTCTTACAAAAGACAGCGTTAAAGCTCATTAGCGAAGGCGTTCAACCACATGCCAAAGACTACACATCTTTAGCTATTCAATTATGGGGAGAGATGCTAAACCATCGATTAGTCATCGAAGGTCTTTGGGATCCCATTGGAAAAGCGCTGCCGCTGCTAACCGACAAACTCGCCAATAAACCAACTCTTTTTTCTCAAGAAAGCCTCTGCCACTTTATTGTAGATCCTCTAACCTCCACTCAAATGCTTTCTTTGTGTAGCGAGCAGACCCGTTATGCCGCTATGCAAAGCTTAACGGATAGCCTTTTCCCTGAAGCTTTGCCTAAACTATTGCCTTCGGTAAAAGATCAACTGGACTACTTATTATGGAGAAGGTCATGCCCAGACATCACGGTGGAACAATGCCGCCTATTGGCCGCAATGGTGCACGAAATCGATATTTCGAAATTAGATACGTCTCTTATAAACATGCATGCCGTATGCTGCATCATGATCTACTTGGGCTGCGGTTGTCTTGAACGCCTTAACCAGGCCATCGAGACATACCAAACATTAGATTTAGATGAACAACTCAAGATAGTATCTAAAGTACTGGAAGGATTTTTTGCTTACCCGCACCTAAAGGATATCGGAAGTGATAACTTGGGAAAAATAGTGAAAAGCTTGCACCAATTAGAGGAGAGGGCTAAGCTCACGCCGATTTTTTGGCAAAACGCCTTGCCAAAAATAATGGGCTTTTTTGGCAAATTTAAAACCACGCCACAAAAAGTAGACTTGGAACAAATCGAAATCGATTTTATAAGAGGTTTGCTGCCTAACATTATCCGTTTACCTACAATTAGTCTAAAATTGCTAATCATCAGACTGCTAGAAACTGCCTTGACTTTTTCAGATCTGAGGTCTACGCAAATTATTGACGCGTTAGGGCAACTTTCAGCTAGTCTGCCATCTAATATTCGATCAACGTGCTTGGACGATACTCTTAAGAAATTTATTGCCAAAGAACACACGAAATGTACCAACATGTTCGTTCGGTTTGAAGGGACCGTGCACTTTCAGCATGGCAAAATAGTTCCCTCAAAGACTTCAGTTTTTTCACCACCTGAAATAGACGCCTTCTACAATAAACTGCAACGCTTACTTAAGCTAGAAACTATTATTCCCATAGATGTGGAAGCCCTAGATGCCATGCTCTCGCTCTTTTTTGGATGTGCTCTCAGCATGGGTCAAACGCCCGCCTTTTCGCAAATGAGCACATTGCTGGATTTTGCTAGCACTGAAGGATACTTTCGTCATCTTGAAAGCGCCACACATCTCTCACCTGTCGTTAAAAGCACTCTTAAAGCTCATTTGTTGGAAATGCACCTCATGCCCTTGGAATATAAAAACAAAAAACCCTCTACTCCTCTAAATACTTTAGCGTGGCTGGGAAAACTGCGAAATCTCTTTCCAAAACTTTGGAATGAGCCAGAATACGTGAAAAAAACGATAGCGATTTTCGTCGATTTTACGCGCATTTTTTTAAATGAAGATCCACAAAAGTCTTGCTTCATAATGCAAGAGTTGGAAGCTTTATTCAAGCTCGCCAGCCATAAGAACCATCAGTTTTTCGCTTTAGAATGTGTACTTTCTCTCGTAGGAGATAGCTGGATATGCGCAGCTATTCCACTTTTTATAAGAAATTTTTCAACGAAAGGCAAGCATAAGTGTAAGGATTTCATGAAGTGTTCCTGCTCAAATCCAAACGTCGAATTTCCTCTAATGGAACAAGGAGGTATACCCCACATAGTAACTGCCATGAGGAAGGCATTCCATTCTTATGAAGATGTGCAACAGATTCTAAAAAAAGTGGAAGAACCCGCCTACTTTAAAGGGATAGCAGAGATGAGCCTTCAAGGCCTGAAAGCCACGCAACGATGCCTTTTGGCTTATACTAATTTTCCTCCAGGTTCATTAGTGACAGTCTTGGAACGCCTAGATAAGGCGCTGGATTGCATTCCAAAGTTACTAGAGGATAACTTATCAGCCACGCACAGCTTGTCGCCCTACAAAGCCGAAGAGGTGATCAAACAGTGCGCAGCATGGAGAACCTTTTGGGCTCCCGCCGTAAAACATGCACGGCAAGGCAAACCTCTGCCTCCCATGCATGCAAATATTCCTTCAGATATTCTATACGGGGATCTTTCAGCACCTCTTTTTAAAATAAAACCACGCCTCCTCCAATTGTGGGAAGAGTATAAATCTCTTAAACCGAAAAAAACTGAAGGAAATGTGCCCATCCAGCAACTGGAACGCAGCCTTACATCTTTCATCACCGCATATAGCATGCTGCTCTTACCTAACTGGGGCATAAGCGACTTAGAAGCCTGCCATGCGAAGGCCTGCGACCTAACCTTGCAGATCGAACGTCTGCGCCAAAAAAGTCCGCCTCAAGAAGAAAGCGAACGCAAGGTTGAAGCCAGCACCACAGATGCCGCTATGTGGCGCACGCTAGAGAGGTGGGAAAGCGCCGCAGTTCACGTTGCGGATTTGGTGACTGATTTATTCCATAAGATGTTTGAATCCGCCCAAAAGCAACTTAGTACACTGCCAAGATAGAAAAATGTTTCATGTTGAGCTATGCCTGCCCTAAGCTCCAGAGGAGCGATAGAGGTAAAGCCCACTGCGCAGCCCCGTGAGGGGCATACGAATCAAGCTAACACAATAGATTGATGTTAAATGATTTAAAAAACCAAACATGCTTTAGATTCCTTTTAAAGGCTTAGCTTGTGTTTTTCGGGAGCCGCATCGGCGACTGACCG
>PLSG01000311.1 GCA_003164155.1 Parachlamydiaceae bacterium
AAGCTGCGTGCTTGGTATCTTGACGAGGTATTTCAGATAAATTTTTAATAGCTTGGAGCAAATTTTGGGCAATCTTAAGGCGCGCCTCCTCGGAGAGTTCTGAAAGGCGTTTTTTTCCCTTGCTGATAGAATTGATGATAAATAAGCGGCTATTCAAAAGGCTTTCAGAGAAGGTTTTTTCCTTGGATGGAGTAAGGGTTAAAAGCCAGGCAATCGTGCGCTGCATGCGCGCAAAATTAGACGAGGCATCGCTTTGCTTAGAAGTTATGCTCGCGATAAAAACATCTTCTGCGATAGCGACTTTTTCTTCAGCTTCAGGCTGGTCTATGCTTTCTAAAGATGTTTGGGAGAGAAGTTCTCGTTCGAAAGCGGGATGCTTGGCAAGGCTTGGGTCGATGGTGACTGCAAACTGTGAAAAGGCTTTTGAAAACTCATCTTCCGTTAAATTGCTATCGAGGAGTTTGCTGAGCTGCTCTTTTTGAGATTCATTAGAAAGGATATTTTCTAGCAATACACTGCCTAAAACATGGAAGTTGGCCATTTTGCGCGCAAGGGCATTTTTCATGCGCAATAAAAATGCTTTTTGCATCTCAAGTTCCCAAGCTGAATGAGCCGAGTGCTTGAGTTCACTCTCAGAAGGAAGGAGCATAGAAGGCGTGGCCAATTTTTTTAAGGTGCGCACCGCCATGGCGCGGTAAGATGTCTGTATATGGCTAAGTGGGCGTTTTTTATGTGTTTCCATACATCTCAAAATGAGATAGCGCAAGCACGAGATCTTAGTATCTGTGGAAAATAGGGCTTGAGCATACAACAGCTGATGCACCAGTCGCAACATGTGGTAGCGCAGCGCGATGTCTGGTTTTGAAGGTGCGGATTTGGAAAAATGCACAGACATTTCCACTGAGAGCCTTTGACTGATTTCAGTTACTAAGGCTCTAGCTGGTGTGCCGGATAAGATTAACCTAAGAACGCGATAAGCACTCTCTAAGATTTCTGGTTGTGGCGTGCGTAGATCTAAAAAAGCGGCTTCCAGAAGCTGTTTGCGGAAACCTTGATGACTTTCGGCTTTTAAGAAGTTCTTAAGGAGGGCTTTATCGTGATGGCGTACATGTAATAGGAGCGCACAAGCTTCGCTGTAGCATTGGGTATCGAATAATTTTTGCATTAAATGGGGCAACCATTCCAATCTGATTTTATCATTTGCAGAATCTACTAGGGCCTTTGGCGCGAGTTGCACAGCTTGTGCAAGCACTAGAGGGTCGGTCGAAGAAAGCAGGGCGTAGTATTTTTTGAACTTTGTTGTGCTGTTGGAAAGGAAAGCCTTCTGCAATCCGTGTATAATGAGTCGATGCGCAATCTGCGGATGTTCTTTTTCACACATAGCCATCAGCGTGAAAAAGAAATTTAGACTGACCTCTCTTCCGAGCATGTCTTGAATATAAAAATAAAAATCGGTCATCAAAGCTGGCTGATTTGGCGATACGGGCAGTTTATCAAGGACAATTAAAAGATAAGCTATGAAATCATTCAGCACCCTTTTTTCCGATTCGAAGATTTCGCTTTTCTCTGGTAAAGCCTGAATTTGACACCACAAATTATTTAATAATTTAAATAATCCCTCAGCTTTATCAGGAGTCTGTCCGAGGCGGCATAGAGTTTTAAACCACATGCTGACAGCGACCTGTCCTTCTTTATCCAGGTATTCGCCGATTTGCCGCAAGAGGATCTGTAAACGCCCCTGTTCGCTGCTGATCAACTTGGAATCACCCTCTGCTAAGTCTGAATGCCGCAACCTTTTGAACCACACTTCCGCCGCTCCAGAGCCATGAAAAAGATCCACCAGGCGTTTGACATAGTCTTTTTGCGCGCCCCTTAAAAGATCTTCTTTGATTAATTTTAAGGAAATGGAAGGGTCTTCATTTAGATACTTCGAGGGTAGTTCTAAGAAATCAAATAATCCTCGCAAGAGTTTTGGGCTTTCAGAGTACTTGAAGATTGCCTGCCATTGGCTGAGCAGCTGATGTGAGAGATCGAGGATAGAGGGATAATCGGCCGGTAAAGCAAAAAAAGCCCCTTTAAATGTAAAAAAGGCGCGCTCTTTTTCCATAAAGGGCAGGGTATAGGCGCGTATTTCTCCTTTGGCGCCATCTGCCTGGTTTGTCCACTTGCAACATATACACAATCCATACAGAACAGCTAAAAAAGCCGGAGTCTCTTCGGGATTATTGCAAAGGAATCTGGCAAAAGAGGCAAAGGCCGCGGTGTGCACATCCTTATCATGTTGCCGGGCGATATCGAGAAAGGCTTGGCATAAAAGGTTACATGCTTGAGGTTGATATTGTAGGGCTGATAAAAGATAGAGGAAGTCGGCCAGGCGTTTATGCGGGGTGCGGGCGTGTTCTGTAAAATAGCGCAGAAGATTTTTAGTAATCCCGATGGGGACATTCGCATGAAAGTCGTGGGCATGTTCTGTAAAGAATTTCTCTAGAGCTAAAGTCAACAATGAGCGTGCTTTGTCTGCCGGCGGCAAAAAAATAGATCCATGGCTGGCTTCGAGCATAAGGCGATAGAGCAGGTTGTGGGTGAACTGCGGATAAGGAATATAACAAATGCGCTGCGCGGCCTGAGCTTTAGCTAGGGCAAAGGTGTGCGGATTTAACGCAAAGGTGTGTCCCAACGACCAGCGCGCCACGGGTCGCAAAATATTCCATTGTTCGCCTGTAGAGCTACTGATGCTATGCGTCCTTGTGCGGTAAATGGCATTAATTTGCAAATCGCCTAATTGTATCAATGCCCAACTTGGACGTGTGGCGTGGTCTGGCAAGCCAAAAATCTGAATCTTCACTCCGTAGAATTTTAAAAGTACACAGGGATTGCCCATATCTGCAGAGGATGAAGAAAAAGTCGCGGCCTTTGTCATCGCTTGGATGAATTGAGCGATGATAGACTCTATTTTTTGCTGTAGCACTGCTTTAGTGGCAAAGACTTGGGCTGGATTGTTAAGATAGAAGCGAATGTCGATGTCGTGTTTGGGAATACTAGAAGGGCGGGTTTGCGAACCTATAATCCAGGCTTCGCGATCTGGTAGATGTTTGGCAAAATCTACTGGGGTAAAAGTGAAATCTGCATAGTGCACGTGGTGTTGCTTGCACAACGCTTCATCTGCATTTAACCTGAAGGTGTTTTTGTGAAGCAATTCTAAGTGTGCTTTTTTTTCTCCGTCTAAGGGTTCTTCATGCGGCACAATCGGAAAACAGGGGATACCACCTTCCGCCGGAAGCATCGTCACAGGCAGACTAGGAGAAACCGGGCAGTAAATCACGTGATTAAAAGAAGTCATTACTGGTTCCTTAGAAAGAATGTTCGCTTTAATAAGCCTTTTGTTTGTCGATGCATTTTATTATTGTTTGTCTTATAAGTCAAGGTTTGTATGTACATCCGATTGTTGGTTTAATTTCATCCATAAAGGCACACCGATGTGTAAGCCTTTTTTAGAAATGTCC
>PLSG01000332.1 GCA_003164155.1 Parachlamydiaceae bacterium
CCGCGTAAGTGCCCTTTTATAACAGTTTCCACCCCTTTTTCGGCCGATCCGTCCGGACTTTTCAGCTGCTCGAGCACATCCTTTAACCAACTGCCGGCTGCCACCGTCGACCATTCACTCATTTGAGCGGCTTCTTCCAGATCGTTCGCTCCAAAGCTGTTGGCCGCACCACCGGACAAAAGGCGCAAGGCTTCCAGCATGGAGAGCCCCTGTTCAGCCTTTTTTTGCAGCTTTTGCCAATGCGCCAAGACGTGTGCCAGTTTTTCGCGGCTGACTTCAATCCATTGCCCTTTGATTTTAACCAGCCCCTCTTCGGCCTCCAAAAGTGCTTGCAGCTCATCTTGCGTCAAGCTTTCATGGTCGTTCAAGGCTACGCTCATCTGGAAGTCCAACAAGGTGTTCAAACCCAGGCTTGCTCCTTTTTGCTCGCCAATTTTAACGGTGATGCGCGGTCGAGGAGGCTTTTTAGGGCTCCACCAGTTGGGTATGCGCACCATGATGCCGCTCGATTCCATCCAGGGTACGGCTTGTAAGAAGCCGTAGGCTTCGCTGGCCGTCCAAGCGGCAGCTTGAAAGACCGACCCCGAATCCACCAGCTGTTGGACAAAAGGACTTTGCTTAGCCGCCTTTTGCACAGGAAGCAGCAAAGCTAACAAAGCGGCATGGTTTTTTTCTCCGGCATAGTCTTGCAAGGCGCGTTTGAGCGGCACGTGCTGCGCGGCGCTATTTTCAAGCGACTGGTTTTGGACGAGCTGTGTGGTGTAAGTGGCTAAAAAGGCAAAGGGGCGTTCGGGATTGCTTTTGTTTTCCGCTAAGTGAAAGCAGACCCGTCCCACCAGGTTCCAGCGGGGGTTGTATTGATTGAGAAAGTCTTGCAAAGTGCCTGGAAAGGTTAGCAGCTCCTGGCCGAGATGCTCCCTAAGGCGCTGCCAATTGGCTAACAAAACTTCTTGGTTCAGGTACTCAAATCCCCTGAGGGAAAGCCCTTGTTGGATGATTTCGCGCCGCTCGACTTCGCTTGGCGCTGGAATGTCGGGGAGGGATTGCTTTTCTGCTTGTCCGATCAGCTTGCAGGTGCTGGCCAGAAATTGACGCGAAAAGCTTTGCCAAAACAAAAAACTCGGGGGCAAAGCGCTAAATTCCTCAATTCCTAGATGCAGCAATCCACGCATGGGGTCTTGAAATAAGCTTTTAAGCTTCTCCCATAGCTGAGAAGGGAGCGTTTCGGTGGCATATGCGCTGGTGTCGAAGTAGATATGCCCTTCAGGCGAGAGCGCCAATTCGGCTAAAGGCGAGGCTGTCATGGTTGTTTCCGGCATGGCTTTGGCTTAAATAAATTTAACGCTTTTTACGGCTAGATTGTAGCCGAAATGAGCTTTTTTGACTATGGGGTTATTGGCTGTGTTCACCTGCACAGCGAAAACTTTCGGCCACAAAACCTTGACAGTGTACTAGGAAATTTAAACACAAAGAAACACAGAAGGACGCAAAGATCACAAAGAAGGAATCAGCAATTTTATTTTTTTCGGCTTAAAACGCTAAGATGTAATATTTTTTTTCCTTTCCTTCTTTGTGATCTTTGTGCGCTTTCTTACATGGAACGGCGATATTGGCCGCCGCAGGCGTAAAGCAAGTGGCTGATTTGGCCAAGCGAACAGTAGCGCACCGTCTCCATCAGCTCTTCAAAGATGTTTCCCCCGCCAAGAGCTACCTGGCGCAGACTTTCCAAAGCGGCCTGATTTTTTGGTCCGGCTTTGGCTATGAACGCCTTAGTGCGCTCGATCTGCTGCAGTTTTTCGGCCTCAGTGGCGCGCACCACCTGAATATGCTCATAGTCGGTCTGGCCATCTTCTGAAGTGAAGGTATTCACTCCGATGATGGGCAATTCGCCGCTGGATTTCATCAGTTCGTATTTCATTGATTCGGACTGGATGCGATGCCGTTGGTACTGCTTCTCCATGGCGCCGAGGACCCCTCCTCGCTTAGAAAGAGCTTCGAATTCATCCAAAACTGCCTCTTCTACAATCTCGGTCAAGGCCTCAATAAAGTAGGAGCCCTGCAGGGCATTTTCGCATTTGGCCAAGCCAAACTCGCGCATCAGAATGAGCTGTATGGCCATTGCGCGACGCACGGACTCTTCTGTGGGGGTCGTGATGGCCTCATCATAGGCGTTGGTATGCAAGCTGCTGCAGTTGTCATTTACGGCCAAAAATGCCTGTAAGGTGGTGCGCACGTCGTTAAAGGCCATTTCTTGGGCATGCAGGCTCCTGCCTGATGTTTGGATATGGTATTTCAGCTTGCAGCTGCGCGCATTGCCCTGGTATTTGTTTTGCAAAGCAATCGCCCAAATGCGCCGAGCTACCCGCCCGATGACCGCATATTCAGGATCTAACCCGCTGCTGAAGAAAAACGACAGGTGCGGCGCAAAATCGTCTATGGCCATGCCTCTGGCCAGGTAATATTCGATAAGCGTGAAACCGTTGGCCAAGGTAAAAGCCAGCTGCGTGATGGGATTTGCCCCGGCTTCGGCAATGTGGTATCCGCTGATGCTCACCGAATAGAAATTTTTGACATGCTGGCGGATAAAATACTCCTCGATATCGCCCATCATTTTGAGAGCAAACTTGGAGGAAAAAATGCATTCATTTTGGGCCTGCTCTTCTTTGAGGATGTCAGCTTGTACGGTGCCCCTGACGGCAGACAGCACGCGCGACTTGATTTTTTCAAACTCCTCAGGATCCAGTTCCTCGCGCAGCTTGCCCGTCGTTTGCTGAATCTCAAAATCGATGGCGGTATTGAAGAACATGGCCAAAATCATCGGCGCTGGCCCGTTGATGGTCAAAGACACCGATGTCAAAGGATCGATCAGGTTAAATCCCGCATAGAGGGCTTTCACGTCTTCTAAAGTGGCGATGCTGACTCCACTATTGCCTATTTTGCCATAAGTGTCCGGACGACTGTCAGGATCTTCGCCATACAGTGTGACCGAATCAAAAGCCGTGCTGAGGCGCTTGGCTTTGTCGTTGCGGCAAAGGTAGTGGAAACGGCTGTTGGTTTTTTCCGGTGAGCCCTCGCCGGCAAACTGCCGCTTGGGTTCCTCTTCTTGGCTTTTTAGGGGGAAAACGCCGGCGGTGTAGGGGAAGTGTCCCGGGAAGTTTTCCTGGCGCATGAAGACCACGATATCGCCCCATTCTCTTAGCGCTGGCAGGGCTATTTTAGGGATCGACAAATCCGCCAGCGATTGGGTAAAAAGGGGAAGCTGGATGGTCTTGTGGCGCACCGTATAGGAAAGCTCGGGTTGTTTCAAGGCCAACATCAGCGCCTGAAATTGGCGCATGCTTTTGAGATTGTCTTCAGACAGCTCATCTTCGGCAGCATTATGGCGATAGGCTGCAGAGGCCTGGGCAGATTGTAAAGCCGTTTGCCGCTTATATGCACGCACTGTCTGGGCAATTTCGCCCAGGTAAAACGTTCTTTCCTGAGGAATGATGCTGAAATTCTGGGCAGGGCAGAGGAGCTGCCCTGCTTGATCATTAAAGGCGAACTTGGCAAGGAGGAGTGCCAGTCCCTTTTTGTTGAGCAAGTGCACTAGATAATTGAAAAAACACGTGACTCCCGGGTCGTTAAAATCCGAGGCTATGCTGCCAAACACCGGCAGGACGGCGCGGTTCGCCGCATCGAAGTGCAGATTATGCGCCTGGGCATAAGCATGCCGCACATCTTCCAAAGCCTCATGAGAACCCAGTTTGTCGAACTTGTTGAGCACGACAATGTCTGCTAAATCGAGCATGTCGATTTTTTCCAGCTGCAATGATGCTCCGTATTCACTGGTCATCACATAGATGGATAGATCGCATAGAGGGACAATTTTTGAGTCGCCCTGCCCTATGCCCGTAGTTTCAAGAATTAACAGATCGAAGCCGCCTTTTTGCATCACCTGCACAGCTTGCTCTCCTGCGGCACTGCATTCGCTGCCCGAATCCCTGGTAGCCATAGAGCGCAAGAAGACGCGCGGATCGTAGACNNACCCTGGGGAAAGGCGCTTAAATAGCGCAAGATCAGCTCGTCGATCAAAGAGCTTTTACCAGCGCCTCCAGGACCCGTGAAGCCCACGATGGCCGGGCGATGAGGCGCAAGGGGGGTATTAGATGGGCATTTGAATTGGCTGGCACTTGGGTTTTGAGATACCCTCAGCAGCGGCTCGAGCATAGAGGACTGCAGGGCGTGGAAAAAATCCGCTCTCAATTCTGGGCAAAGGCTTTCCTCTTCACAAAAAGTGATGGCTTTGGCAATTTCGCTATGTGAAAGAATCGCCTCGCCGCGTAGTTTGTCTATAAGCTGTCGATAATACGCATGGGAAAGGAAGCATTTATGCATATGTGCGATGGCATCGCGCACCACTCCCCGCAGACCCATCTTTCGGCTGTCTTCGGGGTGATAGAGGCGCGTGATCCCCATGCTCTGCAACTGCGCAATTTCGCTGGGCAAGATGGTGCCGCCGCCGCCCCCAAAGATGCCTATTTGCTCTCCTCC
>PLSG01000361.1 GCA_003164155.1 Parachlamydiaceae bacterium
CCCCATGTAGAGGCATATCTTGAAGTTTGGAAAGAGTCAAATTCTTTGGATGGCTTTTCGGAATGGATGGAAAAGATAAAGGCGGGCATAAGTGTTCCAGGAACAGAGAGGTTGCGTAAAGAAGGTTTGATTGGCACAGATAGTAAGCCTAGGGCCTCACTTCCCCAAGTTAAATACCTCACTAAGGAAGAGCGACAAGGGTATCTTTTAAGAATTGGCAAAACAGGTCTGGCTACCACGAAAGTCGGAGGGCTATTAGATAGTGCTGCACCCGAGAAAAAAACGCCGCTTATTTTTGTGGTAGACCTTGCCGACAGGATTTACACGGGACCCTATGAGAGATCAAAATTTCATCATTCAAGCTTTCTATCTGGTGGGCCGACCAAGGGATCTGGCGAATTGACCATAAGGGAAGGCAAAATTATCGATGTGAAGAATAAAAGCGGTCATTATCAGCCCTCTACGCAAGCCATGTTGGATAGCTTGCGCGCTTTGCAAAGATTGGGAGTAAGTTTAGATTCGGCAACCGTGACTATGGTTGATGAGAACGCCTTAGTGTTGCCAGGATATCCCCAAAAAGCTCAGGCATTCCTCGAAGGCGCCGCAAAACGCCTGAAAATCAATAATGCGGAATTAGAGCGTGTAAGCTGTGGTAAGATGCGAGAGGGAGTTGCCGAAGCAAAATTAAAATCAGCTCCCATTGGAGCATGGCTGATTAACTTTAATACCTATCGGCATGCTTATGTCGTAAGCAAAAAAATAGGAACCGAAAAATATCAACATATCCCCATAGATACATCCTTAGAGGCACTTACCAATGAAAAAGAATATAACCGTGCGTTGGGTGCTTTGGCTCCCAAATACGATATAGCCAAAATGATTCGATCATAGAAGGCACCGCACTTATTTTACTAAAGCGCATAAGCTTTTATTCAAAAGCGAAAAAATTAAATTGATTTTATAAAATTAATAGTATATAATTTATATATCACACTTAAACAACCAAAGGATGGGGCATGAGCTTTAATATTAACGGTTCAACTTCAGAAATTAAAACATCTTATACAGGCTTTGAAGTGAAGTATAAAACAGGTGAAAAATTATCGTATTTTGAAAAAGCTCAGAAAACTCTTTTAGAAATGCCTTTTGCTACGGCCAAAGATAAGCTTGAATTTGAATTGCCTTTAAAAAAGTGGAAAGAGCACTGCGATGCAGATCGCAAGCTAAGACGTGAGAGCTATGGGGTTAGTAAGTTTTCGGATTTAGAAAAGGCAAAAAGTGAAGCCTTGCGTTCAGTAAATATTCCCAGGGAAGGAAAAGCCTCGGTAAATTTAATTCTGTGGCGTGGTCCGGTCAACGAAATTGAAGTGGATGCTGCGGTAAATTCTGCCAATGAGACATTGCTTGGGGGAGGAGGCACTGATTTCCGCATCCACTCCACTGCCGGTCCTTTATTGGTTAGAGAGTGTGCAACTTTTAAAGATGGCTGCCAAGTAGGAGATGCCAAGCTAACTAAGGGTTATGCTCTACCGGCTAGCTTTGTCATTCACACTGTAGGTCCATTGCTCTTAGAAAACGAAAAACCCGATTGCTCTCTTTTGGCCAAATGTTATATTTCCTCATTGGATATTTGTGAAAAAAATGAATTTAAATCCGTAGTATTTCCGTGTGTATCTTGTGGTTTTTACGGTTTCCCTCTCCCCATATCTGCTTCAGTGGTTCTTCCTTCTGTGATTAACTATATTGAAAAGCATGCTCATTCCTTAGAAACGATCGTTTTAGCCTTTCATAAAGATATTTCACCTGAGGCCTATATAGCTGAATTTGACAAACTCTTTCCTTCCTCCACTTCATCCTCTATACCGGCCCCCTCAGATAAAAGTGGTACAGTGTAAAACTATGCCAAAGTGAATTCAGAAATTGGCCTCATGCACCTTTTTAGTCAAAGTTTCGGCTACTGTAACCGTTTCTTCTATCCTTCCCCTGGAAGTCACCGTAAGCGAATTTGATTACGGCGGCTTCCAGGGAAGACCATAATCCAAGAAACTGTGCTTTTAAGTGCAAAAACAAAATACTTGCAAGTGCTGATTGCGCATGAATATCATTTAAACTAAGGTACTATTAAATTATAATAAAACAAAATGATGTTATAAAATTCATTCTTTATTTAGCTTAGGAAGACATATGAGTTCAGATAAATCGCATGGTGTCTTCTGAAAGATTAAATAAAATAGCAAGCTTTATTTAGTTTTCTTTTCTTAAAACTAAGGGGGTGTTATTATGGAGCCAAATTTACCTCTTTTTTCAAGACAAGCAGAAGTCATCGGAATGCCTCTCAATTTACCATCCACAAAAAGCCCTCTATCAGAAAAAGGCGATAGAGAAGCTAGAGTGAACAATATGGCTATACCTCCGTTGACAATAAATTCTCCTTGTAATTCGTCCTCATCTCCCTTATCCCTTTTAACACCTACCTCAAAAAATGCCGATATAGAAGCAAGAGTGAGCGATGTTGCCCTATCTCAGTTGATAATCCCTTCCTCTCTCTCCCCTTTTCCCTTATCTCCTTCAGCCCCTCCTTTTTCGGATGAAATTTTAAAATTCATAGCTACAGATATAGATACTGCTATGACTCTCCAAGCACCTAACCCCCTTCCCAATGAACCTAAACTGGTGTCCGAGACTCCTATTAATTTTCCAAATTACATACTTCCTGCTACGCCCATTTTATCGGAAGAGGAACAGATTGAGCTCTCTGGATTAAAAAAATTCGGTGAGTGGACGGATCTGCCGCCGAAATCCAAAATCACCCTCACATCTTTATTGACAGCCGAGGAAATTGCTATTCTAAAAAAGACGCGTCCCCAGATAAGAGAATGCTTAATCCGCGAAGAAAATCAAAGCAATAATGCGGCATCAAATAATGTGCCATCAGTGGATAATTCATCACCTGCAGCCTCTTCTTCAAAGGTTTCCCCTCCCTTATTGTCTACAAATGAGCTAAGACAGCAAAATTTGCATGGCGCACTAAAGACCCGGCGTTTCTTTCCAGCAAATGAAGAGGATTACCAAGATTTTCTCAAAAAAAACAACTTGTAAAATATGCTAGAGGAAAGCATGGAGAAGAATGGCATCAAAATTAAACAGGCATTAGCAACAACCCCATATTTTTCAGAAAGAGTTGATGACATTAAGCGAAGCGTAGCCCTGGGAAGGCTATGGCACATATTGTACCCCTGAAAGTAGTACGGACTGCGTTTATAAAGCAAAGCTTTACCACATCGGCAATTGACTCCACAAATCATTAGGGGAATATTGTTGAGGAAAAAACGTTTAAGTTTACATAAAGAAGGGGTTCTTATTTCCGGGAGCCCGCCTCGGGCGACTTAACGAAGCCCACAGT
>PLSG01000484.1 GCA_003164155.1 Parachlamydiaceae bacterium
TTCGCCAAAAGTAAACAAGGCGATGATGTAGTTGTCGACGGCTGTATGTTCTTGGCTAAAGGTTTTTGAACCCCAGTAATGTGCTAAAGAGTTAATGAACCAGGTACAATGATGCACAACTAAGATGCGCACCCATACGGCCATGAAAAAGGCACCCCAGTAATCATTTAACAGCCAGCCTACGCTTAGCCATACAAACGCGTTGCATCCCAAAAAGAGGCTCTTGTAATGGCGATGTTGGAACATTACCAGCTTGTTATTCATCAGGTCCGAAACGACTTTGGTATTTACGGCGCCAGTGCTATCAAATAGCCATAGCATATGTGCGNNTGTGCATACCAAAATCCTTTGGTGATAGCGTAAGGATCGGCGTCTGTATCCACAAAGGCGTGATGGTTGCGGTGATCGCTGGCCCATTTGAGGGCGCTGCTTTGCATGGTCAGCGTGGCAAAGAACAGCATGACGGTTTCTATTATGGGATTGGTTTTAAAGCTGCGGTGGGAGTAAAAGCGATGGTAGCCGGCCGTAATGCCCGTGCCTGAGGTAAACCATAACGCGATCGTAACGAGGATCATGCTCAATCCCGGCGGAGCGTAGTAGAAGTAGAAGGGGAGGGTGGCCAGCAAGAAGGCGTGATAGCCTAGTATGATGTAGCCATTTTTTGCTCCATGTGATTTTTCTTTAGCGGGCATAGTTATCTCCCTGTTGAGATTTATAAATATTATACTTTCATTATACTCCATTTTGGCATAAAAGGGAAGCTCAATGCCAAAATGCTAATAGCTTGTAGGGCCCAGCTTGACTTTGCCGTGGAAGATCCAATAAACGGCAAAGGTGTAGGCTGAGACTAGAGGCATGCCTGTGAAGGCGATTATCAAGAGTATTTTCAAAGTAGTGGCCGAAGAAGACGCATGGTAAATCGTCAGACTGAGCAATTCTGGGCCGTTCATCGCCCTGACCAAAGTCGGAAATGTGCCTATGCCAAACAGCAGGAGCAGGAAAAAGATGTTTAGACAGGAGCTGGCAAAGGCTCTGCCGTCCCTGCCAAGCGAGATTTCGCGGGGAATGTTGGCTATGCACAGCATGTTCATGATGGCCAGTGCGAAAAATTGAGGCCTGTTATGCAACATGGTCACCATATGCGGCATATAGATCAGCGTCGCCATGGTGGCGGTGGCATAGCTAATCATAAAAAAAATAATCGCTGGGTTCAGCCATTTGCGCATCTTATCGTGGAATTCTCCTTCAGTTTTCATCATCAGGTATATAGCCCCATGCATGGTGACAAGCGCCACGGTCATAATTCCTATGAGCATAGCATAAGGGTTTAAAATAGTGCTCAAGTCGCCGATAAATTCGCCCGCGCTGTCCAGGGGAAGTCCGCGAATGAGGTTGCCCATCACAACTCCTAAGATGAAAGCTATCAGCGTGCTGGCTATGGTGAAGCAAACGTCCCACATCCATCTCCACCAGGCCATAGGTTGCTTGCTGCGGAATTCAATGGCCACAGCCCTGAAGATGAGTCCGCTCAATAGGAGCATCAACGGCAGGTAAAAGGCCGTGCAAAGCGTGGCATATGCCGCCGGAAAGCCGGCAAATAGTGCTCCGCCAGAGGTCACTAGCCATACCTCGTTTCCGTCCCATACGGGTCCAATGGAATTGAGCATCAATCTGCGTTCTATGTCCTTTTTGGAAAAAAGGTGCAATAGGCCCACGCCTAAGTCAAAACCGTCCAAAATGACATAGCCGGTCAAAAGTATTCCCAGAGTGCATACCCAGATCACTTGCAAAGTTTCTAAGGGTATATTCAAATCATTTAGGTTCATCTTTAAGTCCTTTCGCATAGGCTTTTTGATGGGGATAGAGCGACGCTGTCTCATCATGCTCGTCGGTCTCGTCTGTCGGGCCGTGCACGATCTTTTGATGCAGTAAATAGATAAACATGATGAAGAGGAAAATGTAGACAGTGGTAAACAAAATGATGGAGCTGAGCACTTGGTTGGCCGTAACCGTTTTGGATAACCCATCAGAAATGCGCAGCAGGTTGTATACTATCCACGGATATCTGCCCATCTCAGCTGAAACCCAGCCGACTTGATTGCCAATTTGCGGCCAGATAACGCCTACTACCAGGGCTCTCAAAAGCCATTTTTGCGTGTATAGTTTTTTCTTCCACCAGCAGTAGAATGCCGCTAAGACGGTGGCCAGCATGAGCACCCAGGTGGCTATCATCAGATGGTAGGTTTGGAAAACTGCTGAAACATTGGGCCAGTCTTTCTCGGGGAACTTTTCCAGCCCGGTTATCTCGGCACNNGCATTCGGTATGCCCAGCAGATAAAGGGGGGCATGGGATTGTGTCTGATAGATTCCTTCAAAGGCGGCAAGTTTGGCTGGCTGATGCTGGGCTAGGATTTTGGCGCTCTTATCGCCGGTAAAGCCCTGCAAAACGAGGGCTACAGCCGCTATGCATAAGCCCAATTTGAGCGAATCTTGGGCAAAACGCACAAATTTGTCTTTGAGCAAATAGTAGGCGGAAACGCTGGTAATAAAGAAAGCACCAGTCAGCCAGGCTCCAATGACCACATGCGCTAGCCTGGTCACTGAGCTGGGATTAAAGACCATGGCCCAAAAATCGATGATTTCAGCCCTGGCCGCCAGCCCTTCTCCCACTATATGGAAGCCTGTAGGGGTTTGCATCCACGAATTGGCGACCACGATCCATATGGCGCTGAAATGTGCTCCCAAGCAGACCATGCTGG
>PLSG01000082.1 GCA_003164155.1 Parachlamydiaceae bacterium
TGCTTGCCGTTGCTCTCCATAGTCAGTTGCTGAAGGTATGCGGGAAAACGCTTCAGGTACTGTTCATAGGGCAACACAGCCACGGTCTGAGCATCGAAAAAGTTGTTGTACCAGATGGCTAGCAGAGCCATCAACACCGGCAGATTGCGCTCAAAAGGAGCTGTGCGAAAGTGTTCGTCTACTTGATGAAAGCCGTCGAGCATGGCGCGGAAATGCACAGGGCCAATGGCCAGCATAGTCGATAAGCCTATGGCTGAATCCATAGAATAGCGTCCTCCCACCCAGTCCCAAAATTCGAACATATTAGCGGTGTCAATGCCAAATTTAGATACCTGTTCGGCATTCGTCGAGACCGCTACGAAGTGCTTGGCGATCGCCGCAGGGGCTTTCAAAGTAGCCAAAGCCCAATCGCGTGCGCTATGCGCATTGGTCATAGTCTCAAGCGTGGTAAAGGTCTTGGACGAAATGATGAATAAAGTCTCTGCCGGGTCAAGGCCATGAACCGCTTCTGCAAAGTCTGTGCCATCGATATTGGAGATGAAGCGGAAGGTCAGCTCGCGCTGGCTGTAGAAGCGCAAAGCCTCGTAAGCCATCACAGGTCCGAGGTCAGACCCTCCAATGCCAATATTTACCACATTGCGAATGGATTTTCCGGTATACCCTTTCCACTCACCATGGCGCACGCGCTCAGAAAAGCGCTCCATCTTAGCTAGCACTGCCTGTACCTTTGGCACGACATCCTCGCCATCGACCACTACAGATTGATCTTCGGGTGCGCGCAAAGCGATATGCAAGACAGCTCGGTTTTCGGTGACATTGATCTTGTCTCCCCGAAACATTGCCTCAATGCGGTCTTTCAAGCCACACTCTTGTGCTAGTTGGATCAACAGCGTCAGCGTCTCTTGTGTGATGCGGTGCTTAGAATAGTCCAAGTATATGCCCGCAGCCTCGGCGTTCATGTGCTCGCCGCGTGCGGGATCGTCTGCAAAAAGTTTGCGCATGGGCAGCTCGCGGATTTGCGCATAATGCTTTTCGAGAGCTTGCCAGGCAGCGCGCTTGGTCAGAGGGGTAAGAGTGGCAGTCATTGTGATTTCCTCAGCTTTTTAAGTAATCCATTCTAAATGCATGTTGGATAAATTACTGTACTTATGAGGCATTTTGCTTTAGATGTCAAATATTTTGCAACAGTCTGAATAATGGCCGCAAAAAAACACAGAGGACACAAAAGAGGATAAGGATTTTCCTTTTATGACAAAGGGGTTTTGTGCTATTTCTTGTCCACTTAGACGCGAAAATGCAAATCAAAAAATTTAAAAGAGCTTATGACCCAATCACCCCTTAAACCCTCTTATGCGATTGAAACATTCAATTTAACGCGCAATTATGGCAGTCAGATAGCTGTCGATAATATCTCATTTCATATTGAAGCTGGCAAGATATTTGGCCTGCTCGGGCCCAATGGGGCGGGAAAAAGCACGACGATCAAAATGCTAACCACATTATTGCCTGTGACATCGGGTACCGCTTTCGTTAGTGGATATGATATTGTCCAACAGCCAGGACAAGTCCGCAAAACTATCGGCTACGTCCCCCAGTTGCTTTCTGCTGACGGGGATTTAACTGGTTATGAAAACTTATTGCTTTCGGCTAAATTGTATAGTCTGGATCGACAGGTGAGGGCACAGCGCATAGCTGAGGTATTGTCTTTTATGGGGTTAAGCGATCACGCCCAACAGCTAGTCAATCAATATTCCGGGGGGATGATCCGCAGATTGGAGATTGCCCAAGCGGTGCTGCATGCGCCAAGCGTGCTCATTCTCGACGAACCGACCGTCGGGTTGGATCCCGCCGCGCGCAAATCGCTTTGGAAGCACCTTCAGGAATGGCGGAAAAGATTTGGAACAACTATCCTTCTGACTACGCACGATATGGAAGAAGCCGACAAGCTGTGCGATATCGTGGCTTTTATGCACCGGGGGCAGATTGTAGCCATAAATTCTCCAGAGCAACTAAAAGCCAGCCTTGGGCCAAAATCTACCTTAGACGATGTCTTTATTTTGCATACGGGCAGTTCAATTAAAGAGACAGGGGATTATATCAATGCCAGACAAACCAGAAACACGCTTTCTAAACTTTAGTACCATAGCCAAGAGCTGCGAGCAAATCTTGGCCATTGTCGAGGCGGATCTTCGAAAGCTGAGGCATGATCCTTTCGAACTCTTCACGCGCATGGTGCAACCATCGATTTGGCTGTTGATTTTTGGCCAGGCCATGGCCAAAACAAAAGCCATTCCCACTGGTTCCCTATCCTATTTGGATTACTTGGCTCCAGGCATTTTGGCGCAAAGCATTTTGTTCATCGCCATTTTTTATGGCATTGCCCTGATCTGGGAGCGCGATATGGGAGTGCTGCACAAAATCTTAGTTTCGCCAGCGCCCAGAAGTGTTTTAGTGCTCGGCAGGTCCATAGCCGCCGGATTGAGAGGCATTTCGCAGATTTTTATTATCTATCTGCTCTCCCTATTCCTGGGCATACATTTGCGCTGGGATTTGTTAGCTTTTATAGGCGTTTTGGCTTCCGTGATGCTTGGCGGAGCGGTATTTTCAACCTTTTCGCTGATCATTGCCTCGCTCGTAAAAAAACGGGAAAGATTTATGGGAATTGGGCAAGTCCTGACCATGCCCATTTTCTTTGCCATTNNTGACCTATCAAGTAGATGCGCTGCGCAGTTTTATGGTGACCGGCAGCGCCACTCATGCAGATTTAATCATCGATTTTTTGGTGGGCTTTTTATCGTTTGCCGTTTTAGTTTTTATAGCTACCAAGACATATCCCAAGATTTTGTATTGAGCCAAAGAGCAC
>PLSG01000234.1 GCA_003164155.1 Parachlamydiaceae bacterium
CCTCAGATTCTTTTGCAATGCTTTCCAGCTGGCATGCCGCGATCACCAAAGATCCGGAATTTTCGCCTTATCATGCCAAGGGCACAAGTGAAAACAAAAGGGTCCCTCTGCCCGAGGGGATGTCTCTTGAAGATGGATTCAAACAATTTAAAGAAGTTTTTGAAAAGAGCGGTTGCAATTTCCATAAGATGAAAGCGGGTTATCAGGCTGGCACCGTGGAGAAATGGCAGATGCAGATGCTCTGCGACTTTCGCGCGGCTGTTTTTGAAACAAAATTATTTCCCGCTGTAATGCAGGCCTTTCCCGGACCTCCCCCTTTACTGGATCCTAGTAAAAACTCCACGGGTAGCGTGGATATCACCTCTGACTGGGATCCTCCCTTTACCATAGATAAAGACAATCAAACCGTAGAGACGAAAGCTGTTGAATTTTTCAATCATGCCTTTGAGGAAATGTTTGGCGAAGTTGCCGGGCTGGTATTTGATACCAATGCCTATTCCAACCAGTACGATCGCCAGGCTTCTTCTGCAGAGTGGCAAGGTAAGCAGGCCACCATCCAAAACCGCATAAGTTCGGTGATGTCGGCCATGACCCTGCCAGAGAGCACACATAATGAGATGAATGAAAAGATTGCTGCGCGCATTCCCGAACCAGGCAAAGCGGCTTTTAGGGAAGAGTGTGCAAAGGTAAAGGCAGAGGCTAAGCATCTCCAAGGGCGTCTAAATAAAGAGATGCTAAAAGCGGCTAGTAGGTCAGGGACGCTACCAGAGGGGATTGCCAAAAAATTGGAAGAAAATGCTGGCACGGACAAAAATGATTGGGCTTTAGGTTCCGACATCCAAGCTTTTTTCGAAGATGTTAAAAGAGCCGATAAGACCAAAAACACTGATGCTTTTGAACACATGAAGCGCAAAGCTAAAAATATCCTTCACGAAAGTATCAAGACGAGTTACCGGGATGTGGAAGTTCAAAGGTCTGACTTGACGAGCGCCATAGGCCGTTTATCTGAAGTGCGCGATCCAGCCGCATTTGCCGATCGTTTTAATGCCAAATTAACAGATCGCATGGCCAATGTGCAGGCCGATTTAGCCCAAGTAAAGGTCAAATTAGGCCAAGCGATCAAAGCCAACGATGAGCCCGCCATAAAAATGCTAGGAGCCTTAAAAGATCAACTAAATACCTTAGTAGGTAAATTAGATGGGGCATTAATAAAAGAAGGCGATGCAAAAGGCGCCATGGAGGCCTTTCACACAAGGCAAAACTTGCTAAATCAGCAAAAAGAGTTGCAAGGCGATCGGGTTCAGTTGGAGGGTATTTCAAGTAAGCTAGAGATTGTAAATACCTCTCTCAAATACTTGAAAGATGAGTTGTTAAAACCGCATACTTTAAGTGAGTTGTCAGAAATCCAAACTAAATTAAAAAAAACATCCAGTGATAAAGCCAACTTGGAAAAGCGTGAATCTCAAATGGGAAGCAAATTAGAGATCGAAAAGAAACTCAAAATCTGTCAGGAAAAGATAGCGCTAGCTCAAGAGAAGTATGGGGAAAGCTGGGATAATGCGGGCGTTTTAGATCACGAGGCGGACAGATTATTGGTAGCTATGGACCAAGTCCAAACAACAGGTATGATTTTTGCCGACGAAGCACATGCTAGCAAGGATGCTTTCAATCGGGTGGTCAAAGGCATTCAAATGGGGAAAACAGACTGCTATTCTATCCAAAGTGAAATGAACGCACTTAAGGAAATCATGTCCTTTGGGTTTGATCACATGCTCCATCACTCCGAGACAGGGCATGCCATGGTGGCTAATGGAGCTAAATATATGGATAGAGTATTTACGGTTTTAGATATAATACATGAGCGTTGCAAAGCCTTGGACGTAGTCCCTTGTCCAATTGATTTTCGTCCGATCAATGTAGATGGGTTGAGATCTTTTATGACGGCACTTGCCCCCCATCGCGCAGCTCAGCCCGAGGTGCTTAAAAAACTCACCACCGAGTTGGGCGGGAAAAGTGGTTTTGTAGAGCCAGGTAAAACTTTTGACTTACCTGCGGCCAAAAAAATGTTTGGCCAATTGCAAGATATGTGTGCTACCATACTTGCCTTTGGACAGGGTATTTCGCCTGACAATGCCAATGCCCTATATAAAGAGGCTCTGGTATAAGCTTGTGCACTTTGCGAATTAGAGAAGTTAGNNGTCAGATCTCCCACGGTTCTTCCGGGGAGCTGACTTGTTAAAACCAAGGAGTTCATAAATATGGCGTCATCGACAAATTCTAGTCCTCCAAGTAGCCCGCGTCCTCTTTTGCTGCGCGAGGAAACCAAAGAGGTCATCTCAAAATACTTCAAAGGCAAAGATGAAAAAGTTAAGCAGGCTGTTACTGAAATTCAAAAGGCCGTTGTAGAAATTTATAACGAGTCCAAATTAAATGGCGGCCGGGCAAAGTTTGCTGAACTTTCCTCTAAGTCTTGGATCCCGCTCAATACCAAATTGCGTTGGATTGCTTACGAATTTAACGTCCGAGGCTATGAATTGGAAAGCAAAATAGAATTTGAGCGTGTGGGCGAGGCTTTTGTAAATGATAAGATTA
>PLSG01000023.1 GCA_003164155.1 Parachlamydiaceae bacterium
TCGGTTCCTCCGGAGGGATCTGACCAGTTAGCCATCTGCCGCATCACATAATCGGTAAGGACGGCGACGCTTAATGTGTATAGTTCCGATTTCCACCCGTATTTGGAGCGGGAGGCGATTCCCGCTATGCATCCGGCTAAATTGGAGAGGTAGTAAGGATCATCTTTGAGTAGAGATAAGCGCAAGGTCATGGTGGTTAAAGTCGAGGCTGCATATGACCAAAATGTATTTGAAATGATCTGACGCATATCTAGATCGCCAGGATGGTGCATCCGTTCGCGGAAAATTCTCAGATTAAATCCTAACATCGACTGAGGGGAAGTGTAGATCTTGGTGAACTGATCCAGAGCACTCACTGCTGCTGGCAGCTTTCGCGCCAGCACGGTGTCTACTATTTTTCTGGCAGCTCCTACCATGAAGCCGCGCACGCCTCCTTCTATGGCACCGATCAACATAAAAGACCGCTTTGTGATGGACAAAGGCTGCGTTCTGATTATTTGCAAAAGGTCGACTTCAGTTTGTTTGGGCAAAATTAAGTCGCTCTTTGCGGCGCTATACCTTTCTAGAGCTGTTGCCAGGTGATCCAGGCAGAAGCTACCTGCCTGAATTTTTGGAATATCGACCGCCCGTTGATTTCTCAAGCCTTTTGCCAGAGCGTTAAATGTCAAAATAAAATTAACGTCGCTCTTCAACTCGTTAGGGTGGTCTTTCGTGTAATTGTAAATGGCCTTAACTAGATGCAGGGCAGATTCGGCAGACTTGATGCGCCCCTCTTCTGGATAGAACAAGCGGCAGGCGCGGCTATAGGATTCGGTAGTGCCGATCTTGAGCAGGTAGGTGATCAGAGCCTCTCCCATTTTGCGTCTGAGAGGCCCATGACATTTCAAGATGAGCATTTCCCTAGCCTGAACTCTCAGCCTTTCAAAGGCATCTTTATATCTTTGGAGTGTCTCTTTGGAGTTTTCAAGAGAGCATAGGTGCAAGAAGTAGTCCGTCAAGCCATAGAAACTGGTCGCTGCCAAATTCAGAGGGAAGGTCGTGAGTATTTCGGTAGAGGCAATATGTTTGGCAATGAGCGGAAAGATCAAGGCAATATCTGCGTGCATAGCACTTTCCAGCATATGTGTACATAGGCGGGGATCTCTATGCAAAGCGGGAAAGTGTTCCCAAAAATGCGCCAAATGTTTCGTCGGCGGGTATGCTTTCATCAGCCCGCAAAGATCGCCTTGCTGCTCAGTGGTCAACAGGACCAATCTGGAGGGCAGGCTTAAAGCCTGGAAGATTAAGTAAAGCCGTTGGGTGCTTTGTCCATCAGCTTGTCGAAGGATCTTCTGTGCGGCTAACAGGGCCGTGAAAACTGCTTCTGGATCAACTTTTGCATCCGCTTTGCGCAGGATTTTTTCCAGGGTTGACCACCCATTTTCCTGCAGCACGCCCTTTTCGCATTGTTCCTTGACCATACACAAAGGCATAGGCCGGTGCATGTCCAAAAAGGCGCATTTAGGCATTATCTTAAATAAGCGCATGGCTACATGCGTTATGCCCCGGCGTTGCAAGAAATCCAGTGCCAGGTCAAGCGTGGCAGCCAGGCGTTGATGCGTCTGATGCATGCTGTGCGTAGGTGCCGACATCAGGGATAACTCGAGATGGTTTTTTTCCATGTATTGATATAATTNNTATAATTTTTCAACCACCTGGCTGATGGTAGATATTTCGTCTTCACTTTGAAGCACGACTGCTAGCACGCGCTGTCCCAGGGCAAGATATCCAACCTGTGCGGTGGGGGGGAGGGTGAGCCATTCACGGCAGGCGTACCTTATTTTTTCAGCAGATCCCTTGGCTAGGTGCGCCTCCAAGATGGCCAGATGGACAGCTTCGCCATCGGACTGCATGAGATTGCCCCTTACCAGTGAAAGGCATTCTTGAGCCAAGGGGAGCGAATAAGTCAGTAGATAGAGCAAAACGGCCCTCAACCTCAGAGAGCGGCTGCTAAAATTTTGCTTCAAAATTTTGCGAAAAGCTGGAATTATTTCAAGTTTAGCCTGGCTATAGCCAAGGCTATGGGGATAATTTGGCAAAGCCTCTATTTTATCTATGGCTTGGATGATCAGCGCTTTATCAAAGTTAGGATCGGCTAAAGCGGCTGTGAGAACTTTAAAAAGTAAAACATCTATATTTGGGGCATCTAAGGGGAGCATAAGCAGTAATTTCATGCTCAAATCCCTTGGCTCGGCACCTAGTAAGCCTTGGATTAAGTGCATGAGCGGATCCACAGCGGAACTGCTGCATAAATTGAGCATGGAACTGCTTTCCGTGGAACTACTTGAAGTGCTGCTTGTGCTGGTGGAATACAGAGACGTCGAAATGCCCAGGCATTCCATACCGGCAAGTTTCAGCGCCAGATTTCCCGCGGCTAGCATGTGCGGCAGATGCTTTCTGCGCAAAGTAATATTNNTTTCAGCTTTTAGATCTCTTTCCATAACACTTTTCAAGGCGAGCATGGAGAGCACTTCGGAGAAATGCACGTAGGTGGCGGTTTCCTCTTTAAGGGAAATGTTGGGGTGGCATTTTTCTAAGATGAGCTTGAGCGCAAATTTTGCAATCCGCTGCGTTCCTCTCCAACTATCTTCAAGCCCATATTCTGGGCTTTGGCTTTCCCTTTCGAACAGTGTGGATTTATTCCACCATCTGCTCAAGAACAATAATGCCGTATAATCAGATGGAAGGGAGATGTGGCTTAGAGCAGTTGCTAAAGCAGATTCTATGCGCCTTTTTTCGGCAGAGCTGAACAAATGCATTTCAAGTGCGGCGTCATACACCGGCAGTGCAGCTTGGAAGGCTTTAAAGTCAGCCCTATGCAGTGTTTTGAGCAATGCGTGGGTTATGGATTGCGCTAAGGCTTTGCTCAAGGCTGGTTTATCATTTAGCACTTCCAAGGCGGTTAGTTCTTGCAAGCGCACCTGCAGTTGACCTAGGTAAGTGGGGTTAAGGGCAAATTCACAGGTATTGATCCGATAAAAAATGACTTGTAAAGCCGGCAGGGCCTGGTGCTTGGGGGGCAGGGCTTTAATGGCATGTTTTAGGGCGGCTTTAAAGTGCCATTGTTCAATTTGTTCTATTCCATGTTGCTCTGAACTAAATAAGGGTATGGCTTCCTTGGCGATGCATTCCAGTAGTTCAGCTGACTGCGTCAGGCGCGCGGAAGGCTTTTTGAGCATCTTCATCCACCCCTGCAGCCACTGCTTTTTTCCCTCCGGATTAAATGCCGCGCCTTTCATGCCTATTGCACTTAAAAGCTCCTGTGCGAGCTTTTCCTCAGCTTCTAGCAGGGTCCAGGCCTTTAGCGCATGCATTGCCAATTGATCCAGCTCTAGGGAAGATTGTAGCAAGAAATAAGGCGCACCCTTTTCCCCTATGCGCATTATCTCGGGAGGATGGGTCCATAATCTGCCTGTTTCGAGAAATGCCGTTAGGCAGGCGGCTCCTTGGACAAAATGCACAGCTGCTTCGCCAAGTTCTGGTCGAGCGCATACCAGCTGAGCCAATGCGCTCAGCAGATCCTCTTTCTCTGGAGACTTCGATTCTGCGATTTCTTTATGCATCGGTTCCGTCTTTAAAAAAAGCGTCGAGAAGCTAAAGAGCGAAAAACTCTTGGGCAGCACTCCTAAGGCTGATCCGTCCGTCAACCAAGCTTGAGCGGTCAGCCGGATGTAGGCAGCACGCAGCTCCTGGCATTCAATGAAACTGAGCAAAGTCACCAGATTGAGGAAATCGATTAGCCGCCCGAAAGGGTTTTTGGCTGATTGATGGTGCAGGTGATGGTGTATTTTGTGAATGAGCTTTTTACTGCTGCTTAAAGGATATTCCAGACAAAATTGGCGCAGCGCTGTGTGGATAAGTGCGCCCTGCGAAGTAATTTCAAAGCCTTGAGTCACCGTGCGCAATACCCTGAAAAAAAGATCGGTCAGTTGTTCGGGGTGCTCTACCTCAAATTTTTGATAGGTGAGCAAGCTCCAGGCTTCCTCGTGTTCAGCTGTTTTAAAATCTGCCGCATGTCTGACGAAATACAGGGCCTCACTTTCTAAAGAAAGCAGGAATTTATCGTATTTGCATACGTGGTAGCGATAGTCCCCAGAGGCGATAAATTTGAATTCAAGCGTCTCCAAGCCAATAAATGAGGCTACGATCTGGTCTTCTTTGCTGATTAATTTCCGCCGATAGAGATAAAAATACGCGACCAGGTCTTCTATCGTCGGGTATGCGGTGGTGCCGGTAAACTTCAGGGCTGCACCTGTCTCAACCAACTTGCCTACGATAAAATGGCGCACGATTTTCCAAATGAGGTCAAAGCGGGCATTCTCTAGGTACCAGTTGATATCTAAATCGTTGAAGGCATAGTTGTCTTGTAAAGCATGCCTCATCCCCCCACCTGTTAAAAAAGGGGGCAAAGTCGTAATGCCTTGAGCTGCGAGCTCTTTCCTTAAATAGGTGACGACTTCTTGCGCTGTAAAGCGCAGTACGGGCAAGCAGGCCGCATAGGCATCAGGGGATAAGCCAAAATTGGAGGGTTTTATAAATGGATTGGGATATAAGGCGTGTTCCTTGAGCAGCATGGCCTTGCGTTTGGCAGCTTCCGTACCAGTCAGCGTGCGAATAAAATGCACGCCGAAGTTTGTTTCGAGCCGGGGAGTC
>PLSG01000116.1 GCA_003164155.1 Parachlamydiaceae bacterium
TAGCCTGGGCAGCATGTGATACCTTCCGCGGTGTTCTCGATCCTGCACAGTATAAAGATTATATCCTGGTCATCCTCTTCCTTAAATACATTTCTGATGTGTGGAAAGACCATTACGAAAGCTACCGTGAACAATATGGCGATGACGAGGAACGCATACGCCGCAAGTTAGATAGGGAGCGTTTTGTTCTTCCCAAGGGTGCCAGTTTCTATGACCTTCATGCCAACAGAACCGCTGACGACCTAGGTAATCTTATTGATCAAGCTCTTGACGCTATAGAAACTCAAAACAAAGCTAAACTTGAAGGGGTATTCCGCAATATTAACTTTAATTCGGAGTCAAGCCTGGGAAAAACTAAGGATCGCAACCGCCGGCTAAAACTTCTATTAGAGGATTTTGCAAAACCCGAACTAGATATGCGTCCAAGCCGCGTATCGGAAGACGTCATCGGAAACACCTACATCTATCTTATCGAACGCTTTGCTTCGGATGCCGGTAAAAAGGCAGGTGAATTCTATACTCCCCATGCCGTTTCCACCCTCTTGGCGAAACTGGCAAAACCAAAAGAAGGGGATAAGATCTGCGATCCAACCTGTGGGTCGGGTGGCCTGTTAGTGGAAGCCGCACGAGAAGTGGGAGGGCGCAACTTTGCTCTTTTTGGCATGGAAGTCAACGGAAGCACCTGGGCACTGGCTAGAATGAATATGTTTTTACATAGATTCGACAGCGCCAGAATTGAATGGTGTAACACCCTTACAAGCCCCGAGCTCAAGGAGCAGGGTCGGCTTATGAAGTTTAACGTGGTGGTGGCCAATCCTCCTTTTTCTCTTGATAAATGGGGCGCCGAGGATGCTGAAGGCGACTCTTTTAACCGCTTCTGGCGCGGTATTCCTCCGAAAAGCAAGGGAGACTATGCTTTCATCAGTCACATGATAGAAGTGGCGCTGACTAAAGAGGGACGCGTGGCCGTCGTGGTCCCGCATGGAGTTCTCTTTCGCGGAGGTGCGGAGGGTAAAATTCGGCAAAAACTCATTGAAGAAAATCTTTTGGATGCTGTAGTGGGCCTGCCAGATAAACTATTTCCGACCACGGGCATTCCCGTAGCCATTTTAGTCTTCGATCGTTCGCGAGAAGTGGGCGGCATTAATGAAAAGCGCAAAGATGTTCTCTTCATCGACGCCAGTGCCGACTATGAATCGGGAAAGAACCAGAATGAGCTATCGCTGGCCCAGATAAATAAAATTGTGGAGTCTTTTGAGAAGCGTGAAAAAATTGCGAAATTCTCTCACGTCGCATCTTTCGAAGAGCTACAAGAAAATGACTTCAATCTCAATATTCCCCGTTATGTGGATACCTTCGAAGAAGAGGCGGAAATCGATGTCATGGCGCTTCAAAAAGAAATTGAGGATTTAGAATCAGAGTTGGTACAAGTTAGGTCTAAAATGGCTTTAATACTTGAGGAGATCAAGCAATGAATAAAAATTTAGTCGCAGCATCCCATCACCAAACTTTTGAATCGCTCAGGCAAGAAGCTGATGATGATGGTGGTGAATTCTGGAGTGCCCGCAAATTAGCTAAAGTGCTCGAATACTCTGAATATCGACATTTTCTACCTGTAATTGAGAAAGCAAAAGAAGCATGTCAAAACAGCGGACACGCTATTGTCGATCATTTCGAGGATATCCTCGAAATGATCGACATTGGTAAGGGAGGGCAACGACAAATGCCGGATGTGAGACTTTCTCGCTATGCCTGTTATTTGATTGTGCAGAATGGCGACCCATCAAAACCCGTAATAGCTAATGGTCAAACGTATTTTGCCATCCAAACGCGCCGTCAGGAACTGGCTGATAACCAAGTTTTCCAACAATTGAAAGAAAATGAGAAGCGCCTTTTCCTCAGAAACGAGCTTCGAGAACACAACAAACTGTTAGTCGAAACAGCTCAACAAGCTGGCGTAGAAACGAATCGCGATTTTGCCATATTTCAAAACCACGGCTACCAGGGCCTCTATGGAGGATTGGATGCAAAGGGCATACATCAGCATAAGGGTTTGAAAAAGAACCAAAAGATTTTAGACCACATGGGAAGTACCGAGCTTGCTGCAAATCTCTTTAGAGCCACTCAGGCCGAAGAAAAGTTGCGCCGCGAAAATATCCAAGGAAAAATCAGCGCCAACCAAACCCACTACGAAGTAGGTGCCAAAGTGCGCCAGACAATCAGGGAGTTAGGCGGTACCATGCCAGAGGATCTACCAACTTTTCATAAAAGTACAAATCAACTTATGAAAGATCAAAAAATGATAGGGCTAGAAGCAGAATGAAAAGTACTTGTTGGTCATACCAAGAAATTAAACATCTTTTTAAAGTGCAGCTTGGGAAAATGTTAAGCAAGAAAGCTATGCAAGGAGATCTTTTTCCTTACCTTGCCAACTTTAACGTTAGGTGGGGAAAATTTGATCTTTCTCATTTAAACAAAATGAACTTTACAGAAAAAGAAAAAATAAAATTTATTTTAAGACAGGGAGATTTGTTAGTATGTGAAGGCGGTGAGATTGGAAGATGCGCTGTGTGGAACAGCGAAATAAAAACTATTTATTACCAAAAGGCTCTA
>PLSG01000155.1 GCA_003164155.1 Parachlamydiaceae bacterium
GTGTGATTTTTTTGAATGAAAAATCCCACAAATCAACACCCTATAGCTGGACTCGCAATCTGGCTTTTTGCTCGTCTAGCGTATATTCTTTCTTACTGAGCATTTCTAAATAAAGCAGCGAAGCTTGTTGCAGATCGCGAGGATTGCCGGGAATGCTAGGCGCTGCCTGATCGTCATGTAAAAGCAGTTTTTTGCTGTCTGTTATCTGTGAACATACGTAATGGCCACCAAGCGCACTCTCGCTGCGGTGGGTAATCGCTGCCACCACGCGATAGACGCATTTGAACCTGGGCAGAAGAACTGGCGTCTCCTCACTGTCCATAAAAACACTATTGGGATCATATTCATCTGCAGATAGCGTGCCATCAGACGCAAATGCAATATTTCTATTGCACCTTTGGGCTCCTTCTTCGAGCTCCCATGAACTAGCGGATCCATCTCTCTTGAAGTTGAGCAGCAGTTGCCTTGGCAAGTTTACCGGTTTTCGGAAACCTATGGCTTTCGAGCGCTCTTCTATATCCACGGCATGACCATCAAGATTTACCGTTGAAGGAAACAGAAGATCGTTTAAATGTTCCCCTCTGGAATACTCATCAAATAAGTTCACCGGATTTTGCATAGTAAACTCTTGCAAGGGTACGCCAACCATAAGCAGGCGCTGGAAATTTTCTTTTTCCATATTCTTGCGCAGTCCAGGGGTATTGCTTTTATATAATTTGCAAGACTGCACGCACGTTTCCCTAGTTCTTTCACTAGCGCGGTCTTTTTCTAGTTGTCTATCGGATGGATAGGCAAATGCTGCCGCCAGACTGTTAAAAAAATCTGTTGGATCCAGCTGATCTACGCCTACCTCAGTATGTGGGCGTGAAGCTGGCATAAGCGCTTTGACTTCCATGGCCATAGGAAAGTATATTTCTTCAGAAATGCTTATTTTATCGTTACTTTCGCGTAAGGTTCTAACTACGTTTCTAAGGCTTGCATGTAAGAGCCTGTACTGCGATGGCACATCAGCTGCATTCAAGTTAAGCATATCATCATATAGCGTAGTCGAGGCCATTAGCATTAGAGCCGAATTCAGCCAACACATATTGTTAAAGCCATTGCGGAAGTTGAGCAGCTTCATCTGTATGCCCTGAGCTTGCGGAGCAGGCAATGTATAGCTTGCTTGCATGCTGTTTTCCGCTACTGGCGTAGGTGTAGCTGCCGGGGGTGCCTTTGGAGGCGAATCTGTTTTTGGAGCCGGCGATCCCGTTGTTTNNACAAAGGAATTGCTGGGCGGTAGATCGGAGAATGTGGGAGAAGGCGAAACTTTTGGGGCCAAACGATCGTATTGTTTTTGGATGACTAGCAACCTCAATATGCTATCAGCTGTCGTTGTATAGTTGCTAGGTTCAACAATGACATGCGCATTTTGCAATTTTGCTCCGATGATATTTCGCGCCTCGTCCCAATCAGACTTTCCGAAAAAGATATGCTTCACAGCATTCCATATGCGATAAAATATATTTCCTTCGGTGGAGTATTGGACAGTACATTTATCAATAGTTGTTCTCTCAGCGGAGTTTAACTGCGGACTTATTATTCCATTAAATAAACTTAATTGACCTTGTATGTTCATTGTGTAACCTATTAAGTATTTTATAATCTTCGATTTGTTTTGTCTTCACTATGACGGATACAAGTTAAGGGAATATTAAGATGAGAAAGATGTTAAAAAAAGGACATAAGGGACAGTTTTTATGTTCCTTATGTCCTTTTTTTCATGGGCAGCTAATTGGCCATTTTTCTGACTCTAAATTGTACAACACCATGCTTAGCCCTGGATGAAAGCCGCTGAAAGCACTCTTCAATGTGAAATCCACTGTATTTTAGCAAAGCAGGGACAATATATTCACCTGCATAGAAATGTACGCCTACTTTTCGTAAGTATTCATGCAAGGGACTTGTGGTTTCCTTTTCAAACATTAGCGAACCCACAAAACAACCGTTAGGGACAAGTAAAGCATGTATTTTATCCATTAGCGATTTAAGCTTGGTGGATTCAATATAAGGTAAAACGTCCACGCATATAAGGGCATCAAAGCTTTTTCCAGGCAAAGTGCATGTGAGGATATCAGAGTGAAGCAAATGGAGTTGTCCTCTTTCTAAGCAAGTGGATTTGACTTTTAGAGCACTACTTTTATACCACTCAAGAGCTTCTAAATCATTGTCTACAGCCCATACTTGCCACCCCTTGCTTAACAGAGGAATAGAATTGATGCCAACGCCACAGCCCATATCTAAAACCCTTCCCATTGAAGGTGCTAGATCGATAAACTCGGTCATCAAACAACATGCCTGGGGATTTAATGCATAACGAGGCAATAAATGCTTTTTCCAAAATTCCGAAGCATCCTGATGTATAGTCTTTCCCTGTACTATAATCGGTTCTCCTGGCCTTAAAAGACTACGTGTTTTGATGATTTCATCCCATAGAGTTTCCTTAGTTATTTCTTTTGTAGCGCAAGGCGGCATATCAAAAATCCTACCTTTCCTATAGGGGCAAACGGTAAATATGATATTTCCATCTAGGCGCTGTTCCGAAATAATAGGAAAATATTTGGCTGAACAAATGATCTCTGCCACGCTTCTTTTGGGAAGGCTGCTCGACCTATCTACTGCATAGATAAAATGCTCTTCTTTATGAAAACACTCTTCATTTACTATTTTTAATCCCTTAACAGCAAAAGCCGATTCAATAGATTGAAAAGACATCTCTTATCCTTGTTTTTTATTTGAAATCTCTTATGCCCTTTTTGTCCCTTTGGTTGCGAATTTCGAACCAACACCCCTGAACTATACCTTTCGTAAACCTTTTACGTCTTGGCTGGCTCCTTGGCTGGCTCCTTGGCAGGTTCAATGCGCAGTGGAAGATGATAATTTCTTTTTGCTTGTGTAACGTAAACTTCAGGCGGAGGAGAGCGGTCTTCCAAGCAAGAAACAGGAACTAGTCTTTCCAAAGCTCGTATAATTTTTGCGATGATTGTTTTGCCTTTATCTGTGAATTGCAGAGTGTTTCCTATTTGCAAATCTTTAACTAAGCTTAGGGGGATCCATTCAAAGCGTGGAAATTCAATACCGCGTGGGACGCCCATGCGGTCTGGATCAACCCAGTACATGTCTTTTTTCCGGAGTTTTTCGGAATCTGCAAAAAGCGCCCGCACGAAGATGGTTTCGGGTGCTACCTCATACCCCTCTTGGCTTAAGACTTCCCCAATAGTGCCTAAACATCTCGGAGTGTTTGTGTCTATATAACATATTCCGCGATAAACAGTCTTTTGAGAGAAAATATAGGCTAGCTTAGTATCGCAGAGTTTTAGGAAGGTACCTAAATTGTGACCGGGTAAGATATCTTTGGGACATCCTCGACGGAACAGTTCCACAATTGAACTAACTGAGTAATTTTTAAGGATGGGTGCGGCGGTGAGTTCATT
>PLSG01000038.1 GCA_003164155.1 Parachlamydiaceae bacterium
TTGATGATTTTAAAAAAATAAATGACACGCATGGTCATGAAGTTGGTGACATCATCCTAGAGAAACTAGGTCATCTAATGACTCGCATGACCAGAGGCGAGGATGTGGTTTGCCGTTATGGTGGTGAGGAATTTGTTTGTATATTACAAAATTGCTCATTAATTTTAGCTAAAAAACGTGCAGAAGAGTTTCGACTGGAAATAAATCATATGACCAAGGGGGCCTTTCCGCCCACAGTTACAATTTCTTTGGGCATTAGCATGTATCCAGCAGATGGAGCAAGGCCAAATGAACTAATTGAAACAGCTGACAAAGCATTATATGAATCTAAAAAAACAGATAAGAATAAGGTAACAGCATATTCAGACATGAATTAAAAATAAGTTCAGGAATTATTTTTAATTTCCTAACATTTTGGCTAAAAAAAGTCCGGGAATTTCGACGGTTCCCGGCTAGAACCCCTACTGAAATTTACGTTTTTTACTTTTTGTAAATATGATTTAATTCAATACTCTGTAATTTCAATGATTAACAGTTTGCTTTTGCAAATATATTGTTCTC
This sequence comes from Parachlamydiaceae bacterium, assembly GCA_003164155.1. Classification (GTDB taxonomy): domain Bacteria; phylum Chlamydiota; class Chlamydiia; order Chlamydiales; family Parachlamydiaceae; genus BOG-1457. The sequence goes on from PLSG01000038.1 coordinate 562, forward strand.
TATGATATATTTCACCTACTTTTAGCTTGTTAGGTTTATTTTATACCAAAAAAAATGAAAGATTTTCTTCAGAGTTACGGTAAGGCGCTAACCAAAACATTGAATGACTCTTTGGCTTCTAAACCTAATTATAGTGAAACTTGGCCTGTTGGCCGCGCATGACTGTGGACATATTCAATGGAAATCAAAGTAAATTTTCTCGACAATTTAAGACTCGAAGCCAAGTTCGATGACTTTACCGTCACCGCCGATCAACCTATTCGCTATAAAGGTGATGGCTCAGCTCCGAGTCCTTTTGATTATTTCTTAGCGTCATCAGCCCTTTGTGCCGCTTACTTTATCAAGGTGTATTGTAAGGCCCGTGATATCTCCACTGAAAACATCCGCTTATCGCAAAACAATATTGTCGATCCAGAAGATCGCTATAANNAGAAGGTATTTTACGCTCTATCGACCGCTGCACAGTAAAAAAAGTAGTGCAAACTGGGCCGGAATTTAAAATCGAAACCGTTGAAAACCTAGGCGCTGACGTCAATGCCATGTTCATGGGCCAGCCAGAAGGGGAGCAGAGCACCTTTATTCTGGGTAAAGACTTGCCCCTTGAGCAAACCATTAAAAACATAACCGCCATGTTAGCCGACCTTGGCATGAAGATAGAAATATCCTCATGGCGCAACATAGTGCCTAATGTATGGTCTTTACATATTCGTGATGCCGCCTCGCCTATGTGCTTCACTAACGGCAAAGGCGCCACCAAAGAAAGCGCACTGTGCTCGGCATTAGGCGAGTTTATTGAGCGCCTGAATAATAACTTTTTCTATAATGATCAATTCTTTGGCGTAGAAATCGCCAACAGCGAATTTGTTCATTATCCCAATGAAAAGTGGTTTGCATTAGAAGAAGATGCGCTGCCAGCGGGCATTTTGGACGACTATTGCCTAGCTATTTACAACCCAGATAAAGAATTACAGGGATCGCACCTGATTGATACCAACTCAGGCAATAAAGATCGCGGTATTTGTGCCATTCCCTATACCCGTAAGTCCGATGGCGAGACCGTCTATTTCCCATCAAACCTGATTGAAAATTTATTCTTAAGTAACGGCATGAGCGCGGGTAACAACCTACAAGAAGCCCATGTGCAGTGCTTATCAGAAATCTTTGAGCGCGCCATAAAACGTCAAATCATTGAGCAAGAAATTGTCCTGCCAGATGTGCCAATGAGCGTGCTCGAAAAGTACCCTAGCATTCTAGCAGGCATTAAAGGCTTAGAAGAGCAAGGCTTCCCCGTTGTGGTGAAAGATGCCTCATTGGGCGGACAATTCCCTGTTATGTGTGTCACCCTGATGAACCCAAGAACCGGCGGCGTATTTGCTTCTTTTGGCGCCCACCCAAGCTTTGAAGTGGCGCTAGAGCGCAGTCTTACCGAGCTGTTGCAAGGCCGCAGTTTTGAAGGCTTAAATGATGTACCAAAGCCAACCTTTAATAGCATGGCCGTCACTGAGCCTGAAAACTTCGTTGAGCACTTTATTGACTCTACAGGGGTGATTTCTTGGCGCTTCTTTAGCAGTAAATACGACTATGAGTTCTGTGAGTGGGACTTCTCTGGCACCAGCGAAGAAGAAGCTAACGGGCTATTTGGCATCTTAGAAGCCATGGGCAGAGAAGTATATATTGCCGATCTCACCGACTTAGGCGCCTCAGCTTGCCGTATTTTAGTGCCTGACTATTCAGAAGTTTATCCGGTTGAGGATCTTATTTGGGACAATACTAACAAAGCGCTAAATTACCGTGAAGATATCTTAAATCTGCATTCATTAAGCACTAAAGCGCTAGGCAAGTTAGTTAATCGCTTAGAAGAAAGTCAGTTAGATAACCAAACCGATATTCGCACCTTGATTGGCATAGTGTTCGATGAAAATACTGTCTGGGGCAAGCTGACTATTATCGAGCTTAAAATCCTGATTTATCTCGCACTTGGCGCCCATGAAGACGCCATCGAATTAGTCGGTGAGTTCTTACAATTTAACGACAATACAGTCCAGCGCGGCCTGTTTTATCAAGCGGTAAATGCAGTACTGGAAGTCACCTTAGATGAAGATCTTGAGCTTGAGCACTTTATCGAAAGCTTCAACCGCATGTTTGGTATCGAGGTGATGGAAAACGTGGTTGGCTCAGTCACAGGTAAGGTACGTTTTTACGGCCTAACCAAAACCAGCATGGCCCTTGAAGGCATAGAGCCTCATTTACGACTGATTAAAAGCTATAAGAAATTACACCAGGCGCGCAAAATAAAAGCAGGGTTCTAATCGGAAGTTAGCGACAACTATACTGAAAGTTACCGGCCGAGCGTATATCAAAACCAGATCCCAAAATAACAATTTGTTGATAGCCATGCTTTTTTATGTAATCTTCATATAATTTGTTTATCCATCTTTCTCGTACACTTACTGTTTTTAAGTTATTGATGTTAGGGTGTGCTTCTGCATTTTTGATATCCTCTTCAGACAAGAAAAAAGTAGCAATTTCGTTATTAGTTAAAGATGTATTACGATTTCCACATCCTCTGCTTTTCCAAAAAGATGATTTAGAAGTAACATATTTGACTGCTAGTATT